>JAOZVT010001016.1 GCA_025869455.1 Prosthecobacter sp. | reverse complement strand
CAGCTTACCGCACTGGGATCGTCGGCAAATGGCACCTCGGTCTGGGTGGTGAAGGAGGCCCAGATTGGAATGGTGAGATCAAGCCATGTCCCCTGGATGTGGGTTTTGATTCCTCCTTCATCATGGCAGCCACGGGAGACCGTGTGCCCTGCGTGTTTGTGGATCAGCGTAAAATCGTCAAGCTGGACCCCAGCGACCCGATCAGTGTCAGTTACAAATCCAAGGTGGGCACCGAGCCTACTGGGCGTGAGAACCCTGAGTTACTGAAACTGAAACACACGCATGGGCATGACATGACCATCATCAATGGAGTGGGCCGTATCGGCTGGATGACTGGCGGACAGGCCGCACGCTGGCGTGATGAAGATATGGCGGATACCTTTGCTAAGAAGGCTGTGGAGTTCATCGAACAAAGCACTGACGCTCCTTTCTTTCTCTACTTCGCCACGCACGGCATTCATGTGCCACGCGTGCCTAACGAACGATTCATCGGCAGCAGCCCTCTGGGCGCACGTGGTGATGCCATTCAGGAACTGGATGATACCGTAGCACAGGTGCTGGCAGCGGTGGAAAAACGCGGTATTGCTGACAATACGATCGTCATCTTCACCAGCGACAATGGTGGCGTGTGGGATGACGGCTATGAAGACCACGGCCCTGCCGACATTCACCCCATGAATGGTGCGCTGCGCGGCAGCAAAGGCACCTTGTTTGAAGGCGGACACCGGATTCCCTTCATTGCCCGCTGGCCCAGCAAAATCAAAGCAGGCACGGAAAGCTCCGCCCTCATTTCCCAGGTGGACATGAGCGCCACCTTCGCGGCCCTGACTGGCGTGCCTTTGCCTGATGACGCGGCACCCGATAGCTTCAATGTGCTGCCAGCCCTGCTCGGCGAAAGCCCGACGGCACGGGACCACAGCATCTTCCACGTCGGTGGCACCAAAGGCCCACTGACCCTGCGCATGGGCACCTGGAAATTCATGGAAGCTGGCAAGAGTGGCTACGGCAAAGCTGCGGCCAAGAAAGACACGGGTGGGGCAGCCCCGCAGCTCTATGATCTGTCCAAAGACCTGGGCGAAGAAAATAACCTGGCGGAATCCATGCCGGAGAAAGTGAAGGAGTTCAGCGACTTCATCCACAAGGCTAGAGAAGCCGGACGGACGCGGCCTTGAGGAACAATCATTGGATCAGTTCATGCTGATTTAAAGTCTTCCTCCATGCACGGTCTTTACCGCTACCTTCGTGAACTCTCCACCGGACGAATCATTCTCTGGTGTTATGCCATCTGGTATGCGGTCAATGTGGCGGCCCACTTTGATCCGCGCCCGCAGATTTGGCTAACTTCTTTGGGACTTAGCGGCATCATTGGTTATGCCTTAATCATCAGCACCCGCTCTTCCCAAGGGGCCAAGACGAAACTGGACCCGTGGGTAACTTTTCGGCTTTTTCTGATGCCTTTTTGCGTCAGCAGTTTTTCCTCCTTGGTCAAGGGGGCTGGCTATGTGCTGATTTTCCCACCTACTCTGTGGGAAAATCTGGTTGGGCTGGGTTCGATCTCAGCGTTTTTGGGGAGCGTTTGGCTGATCAAAAAAGCCAAGCGTTAAGCGGCCAAAGGCACACCGTAAGGCAGGTCTTCTGGCAGCTTCACAAACTCCCGAATGCGATTCCAAAGTGGGGTGTAATCTTTGTTCAGATCCCCCGAAAGGCAGTCGGTAATTTCAGCCCCGGCTTCAGGATACTTCATGACCACGTCCTTGAAGGAGAAGTTAGGATCGTAAAAGGCATAGACCAGTTTGCGCATGTTCTCCACGCCTTCACGAATCTGATTGCTGTAATCGGCAAAGCGTTCGGGTGACAGGTCATTTTCCAGCATCGCCGAATGAATGGCATCGGCAGCTAACACGCCGCTTTTGAGGGCAAGCATGACACCACTGCTGAAAACGGGATCCAGGAAAGCAAAGGCATCTCCCACGAGCAACAAGCCCGGTGAGGCACAGTATTTAGAGTGCCTGGAATACTCACTGGTTAGCCAATATTCCCCGGTGCAAGTGCCCGTGGAAAGGCGGTCTTTGATCCACTGATTTTGCTCAATCTCGCGCTGGAACATTTGCTCGGGTGAACGCACGCCATCGCGACTTAGATACTTGCCTTCAGCCACCACGCCCACGCTGACCATATCGCCATGCTGAGGCACGTGCCAGAACCAGCCTTTGTCCGGCACAAAGGCAATGGTGGTGGCACCTTCATCGAGATCAGTGCCGCGCTTGGAGCCTTTGTAGTAGGTCCAGACGGCTACCTTGTTGAGAAACGGATCACCGACACGCCAGCCTTGGCGATTTGAAGCAAAGGCTTCTTTGCCTGAGGCATCCACGACCAGCTTTGAATACAGTTGTTCCACCTGACCGTCCTTGTTTTTCACTTCTACTCCGATGACGTGGCCGCTGTCGTTTTTCAGCAGTTGAATGACAGAGGTTTCTTCACGCACCTCGGCACCGCGTTCGCGGGCATTATTCAGCAGCATTTCATCAAACTCAGAGCGCAGCACCTGCCAGGTCTGGGCCACGGTTTCTTTGTCATAGCGTGTGTGGAAATAAAAAGGCTGCGAGCGACGGCCGTCCGGCTGCACAAAGCTGACGCTGTACTTTTTCGTAAAATGGCTCTTCCTCATCTTCGGGATCATGCCCAGACGCTCCAGAGGACCGAAGGTGAAAGGGATCAAGGATTCACCGACATGATAGCGCGGAAATTTTTCGCGCTCGATCACCAGAACCTTGCGTCCGTGTTCGGCCAAAATGGTGGCCGTGCTGGCTCCAGCAGGACCGCCACCGATGATGAGAACGTCGTATTGAGTATTCATGAATGGATCACTTTGTGAGTTATGACATTATTCATACGTTTGTGTCTGTGATTCACCAGATTCAATTGCAGCATCATGGTGATGCCCAACCGCGATAAGCCAGCTCTTTTTCATCTCCTTTAAGAAGAGATGGCTCTCCGAACTTGCCTGAACTTTTTCCAGATTCCACACTTTAGCCTCCATGAAATTTCTTTTGCCCCTGCTCAGTCTCTTCAGCACCTGCCTATTGGCAGCAGAGGCTGAATTTCCACTCACCCCGGATTCTCAACCGCAGGCCGGAGTGGCCAAAGGCACCATGATCAAGGATAGCTACACGGCCAAAGATGGCAGTGTTTTCCCTGGCACAGAGCGCGAATATCAGATCTATCTGCCAGCCGGATTTGATCAAAGCAAACCCGCTGCCTTCATGGTCTTTCAGGATGGAGTTATCTATCAGACGCCGGTGGTGTTTGATAACCTGATTGCCAAAAAAGACATC
>JAOZVT010001015.1 GCA_025869455.1 Prosthecobacter sp. | reverse complement strand
TGGACGCATTGGCGTGCTGATCTGCTGGGACCAGTGGTACCCTGAAGCCGCGCGACTGACCGCACTGGCAGGTGCCCAAATCTTGTTTTACCCCACGGCCATTGGCTGGCTGAGCAGCGAAAAAGCTGAACTCGGCAGCGCCCAGCATTGTGCCTGGGAAACCGTCCAACGTGGCCATGCCGTGGCCAATGGATGCTTCGTTGCGGCGGTGAATCGCTCAGGATTCCAAGATGACACCGAATTTTGGGGCCAAAGTTTTGTTGCAAATCCTTATGGCGAAATCGTTGCCAAAGGCTCTGTGGCGAACGAAGAAGTGATGATTGTGACGTGTGACCTCCAATCTGTGGAGGACTTTCGTCGAATCTGGCCTTTTTTCCGTGATCGCCGCATTGACACTTACGCCCCTTTGACCAAACGCTACCTCGATGAGTAAAGGATACCCGCAGAACTATCACCTCCCCGCAGAATTTGAAACGCAGGAGGCAATTTGGCTTTCATGGCCCTCTAACAAGGAGAGCTGTCCCAAGACGTATCTCAAGCTTCAAGATAAGTTTGGAGAAATTGCCGCCAACCTGACTCGCTACCAGCGTGTCCGCATCAACGCACCCGAGATGATGCACATGAGTATCCGCCTGAGCATTGCCGACAATGAAGGCGCGCTGAACATGGTGGATCTCTACAACCACCCTACCAATGACGTGTGGTGCCGTGACCACGGGCCGATCTTCATCAAGCACAATGAAACGGGCAAAGTGGCCATCACCGACTGGAACTTCAATGCTTGGGGTGACAAGTTTCCTTACGATCTGGATAACACGATCCCTGAGAAAGCGGCTGAAGTCCTGAAAATGGAACGTTTCACCTCTGACTTCACCCTAGAAGGCGGCGCGATCGAAACCAACGGTAAAGGTCTGCTTCTGACGACCGAGGCTGTTCTGCTGAATCCAAATCGCAATGGTGGCAAAGCCCGCACCAAAGCTGAGATGGAAAAAGAGCTGAAGGGCATGCTCGGCGTCAATAACATCGTTTGGTTCAAAGAAGGCATCGAAGGCGATGACACCGACGGTCATATTGACGACATCGTCCGCTTTATCCGTGAAGACGCCGTGATCTGCATGGTGGAGTCCAAGGAGTCGGATCCTAACTTCAAAGTGCTGAAAAAGATCCGTGAGCAACTGGATGACGTCCGCACGGCCGATGGTAGCAAGCTGGAGATCATTGAGATCGAAATGCCAAATTCCATCGAAGCCAAGGATTGGCGCCTGAGCCGCCTGCCTGCCAGCTACGCAAACTTCATGATCCTGAACAACGCTGTTATGGTTCCCATCTTCGGTCAGAAGAAAAAGGACGCCATTGCAGAAGACAAGATCGCTGAATGTTTCCCTGGTCGTGAGATCATCTCCGTCACAGCGAAGGACTTGGTCATGGAAGGTGGTGCGCTTCACTGCATCGCCATGCATGAGCCGAAGTAAGTTCTTCGATCGTTTTTAATGACCTTTAAAAGCCGGGCAGAAATGCCCGGCTTTTTTGTTATACCGATTCAGAGGGTCTATCAGACACCTCAACTGAAGAATGAACATCATTTAATTCCTACTTGATTAGTGTTCTATAAAATGATAGGAATTAGCATGCGGTTTATTTTACCCTATGCAGCAGCTTTGTTCACATCACGACGACGCGTGGTTGGGATGTGCAGGCCTGAAGGTTCGGCCTTTCACGGGGGACGTGCGTTGGAACCCACTCGTTTACATTCGCTTAACCGTGCTTTTTTATGAGCCAGAAAAACCATGAACCCGCCGCCGAATTGTGGCTTGATATTGTGAGACAGAAAGTTGAGGCCATGCGTTTTGGCTCCATCCAAATCGTCGTTCATGAAGGACGTGTAACACAAGTCGAGAGCACCGAAAAAACCAGATTGAATCATGATTTGCCCGTGCCCTCGAGAAAGTAGAGACAGCCCTTAGACAGCGTCCCACCTAGCAGGTGGTACCTACCAGCTCATCCCATAACATTCACAGACTGCCCCGTCAGTCACCTGCCTGCGAAGACCGCAAGGTCACGGGCAACGCCGATCCACACCAAGGAAGGTTCATCAGTAACCTGTCCAGCATGCTACCTCACCCAGGAGCCGTGCGGACGTCCATCGCGGACTCCTTATGCACCCCCTGAATCTATCGTTTCCTCACTTCGCATCGCTTGTGACTTGGCTCATTTTAACTCAACCAACCTTCTCTCAAACGGCCACTTGGCTGAATGCGGCAACCAACTCCAGTTGGGGGACGGCATCGAATTGGGCAGATGGCTACATCCCCCATGGGGTGGACCAGATTGCGGATTTCAGTACAGTCAATATTGAGTCGAATCGTACGGTGAATCTGGTCGGGAATCGTCTGGTGGGTTCCCTGATTTTTGGCGATGCGGAGACTGCCTCCAACAATTGGATTCTGGCCAATGGAGCAGGAGGTCCCTGGAGCCTGACGTTGGCAACTTCAGAAGGCATTCCCGAGATACGGGTGGTCAATCAGGTCGCGACGATCTCCGCCCTCCTAGCAGGCACGCAGGGACTCAGTAAGACTGGGGCAGGCACGCTCACTCTCAGTAATGCAGGAAACACGCTCACAGGCGGCATTACGCTGCAAGCAGGGACGCTGAATTTCAGTCAAGGTGCCCTGGGGGAAAATCAGGTAACCTTTGCCGCCAATGCTGCGCTGGCTTGGTCAGCAGGTAATGCACAGGACATCTCTGCACAGCTCATGATCGGAGAAGGGGTCACGGCCACCCTTGCGACAGGCGCTAATAATCTTGTGTTTGCCTCAGCCATGCAGACCAGCAGCAGCACTTTGGCGTCTGTCATTAAAACGGGAGCTGGTAGCCTCACCTTCACGGCGCCGAATGTTTATACCGGAAACACACGTGTGAATGGCGGTAGAATCATCCTGGCAGGCGGATCGGATCGTTTGGCACCCACGAGTACTGTTACGTTAGGTCAAGGAACGTCTAGCGGGGTGCTCCAACTGGGAGATGCCTCAGGAGCCAGTGATCAGACGCTCGCCTCTTTGGTGATGGCTGGAACTGGCAGCGCGAATGCCGTCGTTGGAGGACATGAAACTCTATCCATACTGACCATCGAAAGAGCCACCGCTGTGACCTATGCGGGACTACTTGGCGGCTCGGGCGAATATGAAAACAATCTTGGCCTAACTAAAAGCGGTGCAGGCACACTGACTCTCAGCAATGATGGAAACTCTTTCGTTGGCGATGTGATTGTCTCTGGCGGGATACTGGCGATCACTCGCTCCAATGCTTTAGGAACCTCCCCAAAATCCATCACGATTAGTGGGACAACGAATG
>JAOZVT010001014.1 GCA_025869455.1 Prosthecobacter sp. | reverse complement strand
AACATCGCCATCCTGATATTCGCGCAATTGTCGGAAGTCCAAAGTGGAGCCAGCGCGGCGGCGTTTAACGATGCCCATTTGTTCTTCACGGTTCGCTGTGGCCAGGAGTGCGAAGCGTACCACGGGTTCATAGTTAGGGTAGCAGCGAGTTTCGCTCGATTCCCCGACCCGATAGAGCCGACGCCACAGGCCTAGCTGAGATTCCACCAGCAGGTGTGCAGGACTGAACTGATGCTGCCCGCGTTTGGTGAAATGCGCGGTGTAAGTCAGATCGATGTGCTTTTGTGGAGGCAGTGTGCCGTGCCAAGGGAGTCCCTCGGCCTGCACTTCCAGGGGCAGGCCGTCATGTACAGAAACCTGCAAGCTACGGTTCATGGAATGCCGCAGGGTGAGAGTGACCTCTGTTTTGACACCGAGGGCAAATCTGCCAGGGAGCGTTCGTGTGGCTGAGAGACGTTGTTTGTTAGGCAGCGTAAAAAAATCCGCCAGTGCCAGCACCAGAAAAAGCCCAGCGGCGATGAACCAAACCCACTGCACCGGTGCCCAGATCGACGCCACGACCCCTAAAAGGGTCCAGGCGATGATCAGGCGGAGTGTGAGAGGAGTGGGGCGCACGGGGGGCAGTGGTCAGTGGTCAGTGAACGCATTCGTTGGACGCGGGAGTCAAGAGATCTTGATTCCGTTAGGCTTTTAGGCTGAAGACGACTAAGCCCTTGGCGCTTCTACGCTGCGGATGACGGAGTCTAGAACTTGGTCCACGGTTTGACCGGAGATAGACACTTCAGGAGTCAATGAAACACGATGACGGAGCACTGGCAGCGCGGCACGTTTTACATCACCCGGGGTGATGTAGCGGCGGCCTTCTAAAAGGGCGTAAGCTTTGGCCACACGTACCAAACTGATGGCCCCGCGTGTGCCAGCCCCCAGGGAAATGGCTCCATGATTGCGCGTGGCGCGCGTGAGATTAACCGCATAGGTGACCACGCTTTCCACGGCATCCACGGCAGCGGTTTCTTGCTGAGCTTTGATGATGTCCTCTGGGGTACAAACGGCCTGTACTTGTTCAGGAGAAAGTCCACGGCCACCGGCTGCGGAGGCCACGGATTTTACAATCCAGGCTTCCTGTTGAGCATTCGGATAATCAATGAGTACCTTCAGGAGAAAGCGGTCCAACTGAGCCTCAGGCAGCGGGTAGGTGCCTTCCTGCTCAATGGGGTTTTGTGTGGCAAAGGTCATGAATGGCGGAGCCAGAGCATGGGTATCACCATCAATAGTGACCTGGGCTTCCTGCATGACCTCCAGCAGCGCCGACTGAGTTTTAGCCGGGGCGCGGTTGATTTCATCCGCCAGCAAAAGCTGGGTAAACACGGGACCGTAACGAACCTGGAAGCTCTGACTGCCTAAATCATAGAGCGTGTGCCCGGTGACATCCGAAGGCATGAGGTCAGGAGTGAACTGAATGCGGCTAAAGTTTGCCCCAAAGGTACGAGCTAGGGCCAGGACGAGGTGGGTTTTACCCAGTCCAGGCTTGCCTTCCAGAAGCACATGCCCTCCTGCCAGCAAGGCCGCCATGACCTGATGGATGACTTCCGTTTGACCAATGAAGACCTGCTCCACAGCCGCCCGAATCTGCCGCAGAATGTCCAGCGTTTGAGGCTGAACAGACTCGACAGGTGGTGGTGGCGGCGGTTCGTTGTATTGGGGAAGTTCAGGTGGTGTGGCGAAGGCTGGGTCCGTTACAAAATCATTCATGGAAAAAGAAGCGCTGAGGCGGAGAGACAATAGGTGAAAACCTAGGGGATCTAGGCATCACTTCTTCTCTTTGGGAAGCACTTTTACGGCCACAGCCTGATTCGCCACGAGAAACTCCTTAGCCAAGGACTGAATTTCTTCTTTTTTGATCCCCTGGAAATCACTCAGCAGTGATTTAGCCCAGTCGATCCGCTCGGGATGTTCCTGGCAGTTGCGCACCACGTTTTGTGACCAGTAGCGATTGTCCCGGCGCATTTGCTCCAACTGTGTCATCAGCGGCTTCTGCGCACGTTCGAATTCGTCATCCGTGATCGGGCCATCGGCGAGTTCTGCTGCAATCTTTACGACCAAGTCCGTGATGGAGGCTGCTTGCTCAGGTTTGCACTCGATCATGGCTGTCATGTAGCCGTAGCCAGTGAAGGTATCACTAGCGACATGGTAGCAAGCTGGGCTGTACGTCTCGCCCAATTCTTCGCGAACTTTGATGCGCAGACGATCATCCAGCACTGAACCCAGGAGACTCAGACGACGCGTGCGCTGGATGTCCAGCATGTCACCCGTAGGCCAGTAAAGGGCCGCGATGGCTTTCGGGATTTCCGTGTCAAAGGTGATGTCCTTGGTGATCGGGCCTTTCGGGAAAGGAACGATTCGTTCCTCGGAATAGGTCGGTTTTTCAGCGGCACGCTTCGGCAGGGCACCCAGGGTTTTAGCCACAGCATCCAGCACAGCTCGAGTTTCGACATCACCGACAATGGAGACTTCCAGGTAGTCTTCGGTCAGAGGCTTGGTCAGCCATGCCTGCAACTGGGCCAAGGTATGCTTTTGCATCTGGGCGATGGGTGGGAACCCAAAGCGTGGATCGTCGCTGTGAATGAAGGACACCACTTTATCTGCCATGATGCCTTCCGCCGTGTGCTGAAGCTGCACGTACATCGGCTCAATGTTTTTCTGAAATTGGCGTGCGGCTTCTTCACGATAACCAGGGGCTGTCATGTAAGCGGTGAGCAATTGCAATTGGGCCTCCAAATCTCCCGGTGTGGTGCGCCCACTGAGCATGAAGGCTTCATCTCCGACGCTGAAGTCACTGCCGACAGATTTGCTGGCAAAGATACGGCGGATGTCATCCACACTGTGCTCTTTCAGACCACCCATGATGAAGGTGCTCTGAGCAAAAGGGATGATGCCTTGTTGATCTTCAGGCGTGGTCAGTTTACCACCCCCGAAATTGATGGTTACGCGCACGGTGCCTTTTTCAAAAGGCGTCGGCTTGATGTTGACCTTCACGTTGTTTGCAAAGGTGGCTTGCGTCACGTCCAGGTCCTGGATGATGGACTGGTGAACGATTTTTCCTGGCTCACCAAAGTTGGTGTAAGCAAAGGCGGCCGTTTCTTCCTGCTCAGGGGCGGCTACGGGTTTAGCCTGGCTTTCGTGATAAACCGCTTTGATCTGTTCGGCGGCATCGCCTTCCAGTTTCAGGTTTCCACCCACAAAGATCTGCACGTCATCACCCTTCCAGGTTTCGGCCAGAGCCGCATGGCACTCTTCTTTTTTGAG
>JAOZVT010001013.1 GCA_025869455.1 Prosthecobacter sp. | reverse complement strand
AGGTATTTCCCTTCAGGGTGATCATGTCCACCAAGCGGTTGAAGATTTCTTCGCGTCCTTGGTCACTCAGTAAATTATTCTTTACGGAGGACTTGATGAACGGATACGAAGTGGTGCCAATTTTAAGTGAAAAGAAGTCCAGTTGGGACAGTTCCCCAGGCTCCCACAAGGGGCTGAATTTTTTTGTTGCATCGCGTGTTAGGCGTTGAGCCAGGTAGTTGGCCAAAGCCTGACCGCCCGTGCCTGCCGCAGCGGGGAACATGTTGAGCCTTTTGTCCGCTTCTAAGATCTCCGCCATGTTTGTCGTGTCGAAGACATTGCCCTGTAGGGCAGGGTCGGATCGGTTGCCGCTGCCAAAGTTTATGCCTTCCAGCATGGCACGTAAGACCATGCCATTGTCACGCAGGATGCCATTGGGATTGTACAGTCCTTTCACTTCTACCTTGGCAGTATCCTTAAATGAGTCCTCATCGCGAACGGTAAAGATGTCAGCCAGACGCCACGCCGTCCAGCCACGGCTGCGTGAGGTCTGAAACTTCATTTCCGGGTCGGGCAGGGAGGATGTGCGCGTGCCATCCCAGGCTGCATCAGGTTGTCCCACGGTCAGGGTGCGGCCTCCCGCTCGCCGTTGCTTGACGGTAGTTAGGCTATTGTTTGCAATGCGAAGCGGATCAAAGATGCGGCCCAGTTCACCCAGAGACCGCATGGGGCCTTCCTCAATGAGCATGGGGGCAAAATCTGGCCCCTGCGTCGTCGTGACCTTATCGGTATCCCATAACTGACTTGTTAAGAAGGCCTGGGCGTTGATCAGTCCCAAATGGCTTTTCTCCTTGTCTTTAGTTTCCTTTACTTGGCCATTGAGGACCATCATGGAGTTGTTGTCGGGATTGAAATCTTTGTATGTGGTACCCTGTGTTACAGAAATACGTTTCAGGCTGATATCAATGGCCTCTAGGCTGCTCCGGGGATCATACAGTCCCGCTACATCACCTCCTATATAGGAACCTCGAAATTGGTTGAATCTTCCTCCATCCGATTTGAAAACAATCATGTTCGAACTCTGCGCCCCCAGGCAAAGTGATGGATGAGCTGTTAACAATCCAAACTGATTGCCCAGAGTTAGTTTCATGGTAGTGGAGCCGATCATGTCCGGTCCCATTTGAATCTCGTTTCCTTCTTTGTCGCGATTGTCAAAACAGGTTAGGCGATAGCGGCGCACGTTTGGCACGCTGGCGGAGGTGCTTCCTTCCCCTGACACAAAGGGTTGGGTTGAAAATAAAGATGGATCGTCACAGCGGTCATTCGTCTGCGGAATATACAACTTATTAGCCCCATACACCTGCTTGCCTGCCAACCATTCTGAGATATAACTGGCTTTGGCATAATTCGGATCAGTCGTGATGATGGTGACTGATCCGGCCTTGAAAACCAAGTCTTCATCACCTCCGTTGTGAAGGAAGGGTTCATCCAATTTGATCTCGAAAGGGCGGCCTGCGGGCACATTCTGATTCGGCAAGGCCGAGGGGGATTTTCCCAGGTTATCCACGGAGATGGGGGGTTGATTTTCGATCACCAAATAGGGTTTTGGTCCCATATCTCCTTTGGCCGGTACAATGTCCTTGTCCGTCATGTTCCAGAACTCAAAGTAATGGTCGATCTCTAAATCATAATCAGCATAACCAATCGTGGAATTGCCTCCTGCTTTTCTTCCACCAGGGGGCGTGCGTTTCAGCAATTTAGCATTGCACATGTACTCCGTGAAATACGGCAAGCGCTTCTTCCCCATCGCTGCCAGCCAGTTGGCGGACGTGGTTTCCTCCGCTCCGTTTTCCGGTCCCATGGTGTCATAGAGATCATCGGCGTAGATAGGTGTACCCAGCATGATATTCCCCTGAATATCCAGCACGGTGGGGTTCACTGCAGGGCTGATGGAATCAAAGAGATTGGCAGCAATCTTGTTCACGTACATCTGTGAATAGGATTGGCTGCCACTGAGATATTCCACATCCAGATTGTTCTTGTTAGCCACCGCTGTGGCATTGGCTGTGGGGATCAAGACGTCCTTGGCTTGAAGACGGTAAAAGCGCTGCCCGAAATAAGGTGCTTCGTGTTGGATTGCCTGCGCAATTCTTTTTACCCCTTGGCGGATCAAAGCAGGTGCTTCCTCCACACTCAGGTCAGGCCCCGTCCGTCCGCCCCCTCCAGAGCTAGCATAAGCTACCTTTGGAATAACGGTGTCATCCAAACACTTTTCCACCACCTCATTGAGATTCAGCCGCTTCGCTCCTGTCCGTGAAAGATTCAGCGCCGTGCTTTCCGTGGTCAGCAGGTAGCGGTACTCCCGGCCAAATTGCTCTGCCGTCATGTCCGTAGGCAGCATCGTGGCATGGCCTATCTGCAAAGGCGAAAGCATCTGCTCATCCGTCGCCGTCATTTTTTGGCGGGCTTCGTACACGCTCTTGGAGACAGAGGAATCAAACAAGCCACGCAGACTCGCCAAAGGCTTGTATTCGCCAGAGGTCGGGTCTTGTTCGGACTCCATATCACCGCGCAGGCGCTCATGAGTTGCATTGAGGTTCAGTTTGAAGCTCTCATCTTCTATCCAGTACGCATAGCGTGAAACCACGCGTCCATCCTTGTCTTTGACATTGACCCAGGGCACCCGGATTTCCAGATCAGGTTTCTCAGGGAGCGTCGTCATTCCGGGTGGTGCGCCTACCCAGCCCTTGTCACTGTATTCGTTGAAACGTCCAGGCTGATTGATGTCCAGAGATAGGTCTGCTTCCACCACCTCAGCAGGCAGGGTCTTATCAAACTCATTGGTCGGATAAAAGGACTTTGTTTCCGCTCCTGAGATCAAAGGACGCGTAAAGACCTGTGTAGAGCCGTTTGATCCAACGTATTCTTTGTTAGGGGGAAGGTCACGATACATGAAGACCGTGCCAGGTGTCCCGGCCTCCCCCATTTTAGGTTACCAGTAAGTGACTGAGTCGGGATGTTTTTCAAAAAGGTCTAACAATAACTCACCTGCGTCTGCCACCCCAGCTTGAGCGGCCATTTCAGCGCGCAAGATGTTGCTGTAACCAGTGCTTACCCGTTTGTCGATGGTGACCATTCGCGCCATGATCGTGAATAACACCACGATGACGGAAATGACAATCAGGGTAATGAGCAGGGACATGCCCTGGTGCATCTGGGATGTGGGGGCTTGGGTTTTCATTTGCATTTCAATGGGGGGAAGGGGAGTTCAATGCAGGGTGGCGTAAATCCTATATGACATCTTTTTGTTAGGCGGCGGTCACGAGTCCACACCATGAAACAACCGCCTCACTCAGTGCGGCGGTGCTTGCCTCGAC
>JAOZVT010001012.1 GCA_025869455.1 Prosthecobacter sp. | reverse complement strand
CCGCTTCTGGGGTGAGTTCCATTCCATTTGACCTGAGTTATGGCGCTGAGCCTACGGATGCCAAGGAAACGGGTTTCGCGGGTACACTAGATGCTGCTTATGACACGGATGCGGACCTAACCATTGACCTTGGTTTTGAAAATGTGCCTGTTCCAACGAATCTAGGGGTGGGTAATGTGGTCTTTGCCGATGCCAATGGGAATGGTCACTATGACACTGGCGAAGGCGTGGAAGGTGTCTGGATGCTTCTGTATCGCAGTGGGGATCAACCAGGAGTCGCGACTCCGTTTGCCAGCACTTACACCGATAGCGAAGGACGCTACCTCTTTACAGATCTACCTCCCGGCGGATACACGGTGCATGTGGCGGCAGATAACTTTAAAGCCAATCTTTCCAGCCTGGGCGGAGTGACTCTGCCGAGCGTGCAAGATGGTCCATTGTATAACCATGTGTCTGTTTCAGGCAATCAATCCAGCGTGGCTGATGATAACTTGGGCGAAGATGGGGTGGATGCTCTGTCCCCAGCTTTGACGGGTATTAGTAGTCCTGTGGTGATTTTGCAGGCGACTCAGTGCCCAACTGGAAGTGTGGAATCTGGATTTGATGGCAGTTCGGACGATGCAATAGACTCGAATTATGACCTAACCATTGATTTTGGTTTCGTGGCTCTGGTCGGTCAGTCTGCTGCGCAGGATTTGGGCATTGGTAATGTGTTGTTTAAAGATGCGAACAATAATGGCATCTACAATTCTGGGGAAGGTGTCTCTGGTGTGATCATGCATCTGTATCGTAGTGTGGATACGCCTGGTGTTTCCACGCCGCTGGTTACTGTCACGACTGACAGCGTAGGTCGTTATCTCTTTAGCAACCTCTCGTCGGGCAATTACATCGTTCATGTGGCGGCAGATAACTTTAAGGCTGGTGTCTTGGGGCTGCTGGGCAATGGACCTCTTTATAATTATGAGTCTGTCACGGGTAATCAAAGCAGCACTGGCGATGATAATCTGGGCGAAGACGGTGTGGATGCGGCAACTCCAGCGCTGACTGGTATTAGCAGTCCGGTAGTATCCTTGCATCCTGGAAGCTCCGCAACAGGGGCGGCTGAAGGTGGCTTCGAAGGGAGCTCTGATGATGCCAAAGATTCAGACTACAATCTGACGATCGACTTTGGATTCAAGTCGTTAGGCTTGCTCGGAAGTGTTGGACTGCCGCCACCAGCGGCTCCAGCTTTGCGTGCGGAATCATCAACGGCATCAACATGGCAATCCATGTCGGCTGAGATTGGCAAACCTGAAGATGATCTGGACTCTGACGGTGCGGCCAATCTTCTGGAATACGCGCTTGGAACGGACCCTGCTTCGGGTCTGCAAACGCAGCACTTCCTCTTGCAGACGGAAACTCTCATGGGGCATGTGGATGCCGTGGTGATCCGCCCTAGCGGTGGTCGTGTGGATGTGACTTATGATGTTGAAACCAGCACGGATCTGCGTGGTGGGGATTGGCAGACATTGACGACAAAGCCTGTGACCTCTCAGAACAATGACGGCACGGAAACACTGCGCTATGCGGATGTGGCCCGTGTGGGCGAGGTCGGGTATGTGCGCCTGAAAGTGAATCTGGATGCGGATCTAAACGGCAAGTCTGAGGCCGAAGTGACCTCGCTGACTCAGGCTTGGGTGCGTCGTGACATCACGCAGCAGCAGACTTTCTCCATGCCATTGCTAGCGGCGGATGTCTTCCGTGGGGTGAATCCAGAAGGTGTGAAATCCAAACTGGAGACAGGTCGCGCCTATTATGTGGAGGTGCTCGGTGGCAGCTATGCGGGGCAACGTTTTGAGTTGGATGAAGAAACGATGACCAACAGCACTCTTGCTTTTATCGATGCAAACGTGCCTAACCTGACTGGTGTTCCTGTGGCGATTCGTCCGCACTGGACGGTGGATAGGTTGTTCCCTGCGGAAACTTTCCATGCTGGAACTGAAGCCGGGAATGCGGATCGTCTGCTCTTCTATGATACGTCCACGGGTGGTTTCCTGACAAGCTGGCTCTCCGCCAAAGGTTGGACGGGGGATAGCGATGGCTCACGCATCGTGGCTCCTGGCGAAGGCCTGATCATTCATGCCCGCAATGGCACTGTGCCGCTTACTTTGACTGGAGCTGTGCGGGACACCTCTTTTGTTATGTCACTGAAGGTGGGCGTGCAAATGATCGGCAGCGGTTTCCCTGTCAATCAAAGTGCGCAGATGCTGGGGCTAACCACTGAGGCTGGATTCACTGCCTCCACGACGGCTGCGCAGGCCACACGTCTGCGTCTATGGAATGGCGACACCTCTCCCGGCGACTCAACTTACCGCAGTCTCTACCTGAATGCAGCCCCGACCCTGTGGCTGGATGAAGCGGACGCCACGGGTCTGGATGTGAGTGATCAACCCCTGATGGGGCTGACCCGCGCCTGGTTCCTGGTGACACCAACGGCTCAACCAGAGTATGTGGAGAAGCCGTGAGTATCCGGCGGACGCGGGCCTAAAGTACTCCAGAGCTTTAGCTCGCTAAAATCTTACCTTGGATTCGACTCCTCATTTTATCAGGTTGGAATTACAGGTAAGCATCTGACATCATTCAGTGTCTTGGCTCCGCTGCTTTTCCGGAAATCCTTTTGGAGATTCGTTATAGCTCGGCAGGCACGAGACTAAATACGTGAAGTAGTTAGGTATGGAGCTGGTTTTAGCGAGCTAAAGCTCTGGAGTACTTTGGCCTAGGCTCCCAGGCGTCTCTGTCATTTACCAAATGATTCTTTCTCAAGGTATCAGATACAAGGAGAGGGACTAACGGACAGAGATTTTACGGCTTCCATCGTCAGACCAGTCGAAGCAGGTTTTGTGTATGAAATCCCATTCTCCAATGCTGCTCAAATCAGCACCTCCAGTGCGCCACTCGATCTCTCCCATTTGGAGCATGGGTAGTGGTATCTCTCCCAGGTTTTCTCCTGTGGTATCCGCAATCTTGATAAGGCCAGGTTTGTCACTGGATGAGCCAGGAGTCATGGGGAGCCAGCTTCTATAAGTCGAATAAGTGCGGATGGCTGTGTAGTGACCGCTGGGGTCCATTTGCCGTGAGTATTCCGTTCTATGAGACACCGCTGGGCTTACGATCGTGATGAACGAGACGATGATGAAAATGAATGCGTGTGAATTCTTCATGCCTGTTTGATTGAGGGTTCTCCCGTTTTAGGTGTTTGTTTTCAGTCTGCTTCCGGGAGAATCATGAAAGTGGATGATGGTTTACGGGTTGGGATTACGTTTCAGGGTTATGTCTATGAAT
>JAOZVT010001011.1 GCA_025869455.1 Prosthecobacter sp. | reverse complement strand
TACGATGCGGCGTGATGGCTGGCAGGAGCGGACGCTGCCGCCTGTGGAGCCGCGTGCTAGGGGCCCAGCAGTACTTCAGGAAACTTCCGTGAAGCCTGGGGTGACTGCGCCGAGCGCTGCTGAGATGGCTGCGCCGTCAGCGGCGGAGGCTGAGCCAATGCCGGAGGTGACGGTGGAAGCACCCGTGGTGACCAAGCCTTCCTTCCGCATCATTGGCGTGCTGCATCGGCTCTATGTGCTGATGGAAAGTACGGAGGGGCTAGTGCTGATGGATCAACATGCGGCGCATGAGCGGGTGAACTTTGAAAAAATGCGCAAGGCCATGGAGCAGGGCGGGGTGCCTTCCCAGCGTTTGCTGATGCCTCTAATGCTGCAAACGAGCCCGCGCGATGCGGATGTGTTGACGCGCAATTTGGAATCCCTGGCGCGTCTCGGGATCGAGGCGGAGCCGTTCGGCCCGAACACGTTCAAGGTGGAAGCTCTGCCGACCTTTTTGAAGACGGATGATCCTTTGGCCTGGCTGGATCAGGTCATCGAGGAACTGCAAAGCCTGAGTTCCAAGACCTCCACGCTGAGATTGGGGGAAGACATGATCGCTACGACGGTGTGTCGCCATTCGGTGAAGGCGAATGATCGCCTGTCCATCCCAGAGATCCAGGCGCTGCTGGATGACCTCTTTGCCTGTGAAATGCCCTACTGCTGCCCGCATGGCCGCCCGACGTTGATCCAAATGTCCCTCAGTGAACTGGAGCGGAAGTTTGGCCGTCAGGCGCCGTGAGGGACGGTGGGACGGTGGGACGGTGGGACGGTGAGTCGGTGGGATGTATGAATCCTGGAAGGATTCGCCTTGAATAGCCAGGGGGCACAGACCCCTGGGTGGCGTGGGGATGAGGGACCAACCCGGAAGGGTTGCCCAATGCTCTATTGATGCGCTTTGATGTGGAAACGGCCGTGATGGCGGGGATCGTGTTTTGGCGCGGTGAGTCCTTGGACATTCGGCACGGGCTTGTCTCTTGGGCGTTGGTTGGCGCATTGGGCAACCCGTTCCGGGTTGGTGCTTCATGCGTTGGAGGACCAGGGGTTTCGTTCCTCAACGCCTGGCTATTCATGGGGGGATCCCGCTGGGATCCATGAGGGGGCAGGGGATGACCTGATGAATGAGACCGCGCTACGTGCGGGTTTTAGCGTCACTTTTTGACGCTGTGCGTGAATAGATGCATCTGCGGCCTAACCGGGGATTAAAAAAATCCCCGGCTGCGATCACACGTCACTTCGTAACGACGCTCCTGATCCGATGATTTCTGCCAGCCGACGGTGTGAAAAAACGTCTTACACCACGATGGCCCAGATGACTTTCAGGTAGCGGCTTTCGGGGCAGTTTGACATGACGGGGTGGTCCATGCCGGGGCCGGTGCGATCTAGGATTTGCAGCTTGCGACCGTGGCGGTGAGCCACGCCCATGACCAGTTCTTCAAAGTCATCGGTGCTGAGCAGGCCGGAGCAGGAGCAGCTGACAAAGAGGCCGCCGCGTTTGACCAGCTGGATGGCGAGGCCATTGAGATCGCGATATTTAAAGATGCCTTCTTCTTGGGAGTCGCGGTGGTGGATGAGCTTGGGCGGGTCCAGGACCACGGTGTCCCACAGCTCGCCATTTTTGATCATTTGGCGTGACCAAGCAAAGGCATCTCCCTGGGTCCAGGTGATCTTGGTCTGGTTGAGATTGGCGTTTTGCTTGGCCTGGGCAATGGCTTTTTCATCCAGGTCCACTCCGGTGACGTCTTCACAGCCGCCGATGATTTTGGCCGCTAGGGCAAAGCCGCCCGTGTAGGTGCAGAGGTCCAGCACGCGGCCATGGGCCAATTGACCAAACTTCTGCCGGTTATCCCGCTGATCACAGAAGAAACCCGTTTTGTGACCGTCTTCAAAATTGACCAAAAAGCGCACGCTGTTTTCACGCACACGCACGACTTTGGGCGTGGGATCATCCACCTCTGGCACGTCGCTGATGCGCATGCTTTCAATGAGGGAGATGTCTGGGTCTGTCTGGATGACGTGGTAGGTGGTGCCTAACTCTTTGTGTAGAATGGGCAGCCAGCGGCGGATGCGACGCCACGCGCCCAGGGTGGTGATGAGGATGGAAAGGGTGGCATCATAACGATCCACAATGAGTCCACTGATGCCGTCTGCATCTGAATGAATGACGCGATACGCATCCGTGTGGGCATCCAGCTTGAGCATTTCTTTGCGCAGGCGGATGGCCTGCAGCAGGCGTGCGTCCAGGTCGGCCTCGCCAAACGGGGCCACCCCATGGTGCAGGACGCGCAGGGGGACGCGGGCTTTGGGATTCAGGAAACCGGCACCGAAAAGTTGGCCCTCTTTATCATACACATTCACCAGATCTCCGGCTCCGGCATCGTGGGAGATGGCCCCGACCATGTTCGGGAAAATGGCGGGATGGTAGGAGTAGTACTTCATCTGCGCCCACGGGCGTACCCAGTTTTCACTGCCAGCGGGTGGCGGCTTGGGGGCATTCGAGGGGTAGCGGGAAGGGGAGGGACGTGGCATGGGCGATACGGCTGGAACCGAAGTCTTTAGCACAAGATTTGAAAATTTCACTTCTCAATGCACAGAATCGGCCATCATTCTGCTAGATCATGCCTGAAGTGGACCTGAAAACCCTGCATTTGACGGAGCCTTTTCGCATCGCCCACGGTGTGTCCAGCACCCGTCAGGTGGTGCGTGTGCGGCTGGGCGCGGCGGTGGGGGAGGCCCCTTTTGTGCCATACTACGCTGAAGATCCTGCGGCCACGGTGGCCTGGCTAAAGGGGGCTCCGGGCTGTGCTGCCACGCGGGCGGGCACGCTGGCGCTGGACCTGTGTCAGCGGGATCTGGCGGGGGAGCCGCTGTGGGTCAGTGCGCAGAAGCGCCTGGGGCCAGGCCGTGCGTGGGCGGAGATAGCCGCCTGCCGCTCCCTGGGCATCCCTACGGATCTAACCAACTTTGCAGAAAAGGTGCGCGAGACGGCGCGCCAGTTTCATGTGCTGAAGCTGAAGCTGGGCAGCGGGGATTTGGCGCATGATGAAGCCATCGTCTCCACGGCCCGCGCGGCGGCACCCGGTGTCACGATGTTTGCTGATGTGAATGGCGGCTGGTCTGTGGATGAGACGGTGCAGATGCTGGGGCGACTGCGCAGGTATGATCTGGCCCTCATTGAGCAGCCCCTGCATCACCGCTGGGGGATCCAGGCCTGGCAGGAACTGCAGGCGAAATCTCCTGCGCTGTCTGTGCCGATCTATGCTGATGAAAGCGCGCAAAATGCGGACGATGTGGCTCGTCTGGCGGGTCTGGTGCAAGGCGTGAATGTGAAGC
>JAOZVT010001010.1 GCA_025869455.1 Prosthecobacter sp. | reverse complement strand
ATCTGGCTCAAGCGCCTGTGAAAAGTGTGGTGCCGACCCTCATCCAAGAAGCTGGAGACGATGCCAAGAGTATCGAAAGCAAGCTGGAAGAGCTGGCCGCCATGCCCGAGCAAAACCCTCTAACCCCAGAAGATGTCGAATTCATCCGCCAGGCTGGAGACAACACAGGCTGCATGATGCTGAAAGGTGCTAGCCAGCGTCACGAAGGGCAAGAAGCCCGCCCAGATGAGTGGCCCATGCGCCCAGAGCTGCTGGCTCTGTCTGGCCGCTGGAATCTCGGCTCCTCCTGGTAATTAGCCATTCATCCACACTCTCCTTTTCATAGAGGGGAGTGTGTTTTTGCACAGACACATGAATTGAGGGGTTTCTTCCGACAGACGGAAGAGACCACAAAAAAGGCGGAATCCGTGAGGATTCCGCCTTCAAATTAATTGGGTCGGTGAGACCTAAGGGTTACCAGCGCTCGCCGCCTTCACCTTTGCCACCGCGATCGCGGTCCCAGCTCTTGCCGCCACGGCCACCGCCGCCACCACCACCACCACCGCCGCCGCTGTAGCCGCCACGGCCACCGCCGCCGCCACCACCACCGCCGCCGTAGCCGCCACGGCCACCGCCGCCGCCACCACCGCCGCCGAAGCCGCCACCGCCACCGCCGCCGCCACCACCGCCGAAGGCAGGACGCTCTTCCTTAGGACGAGCTTCATTGATCGTCAGTGAGCGACCACCGAAATCTTTGCCATTCAAGCCTGTGATCGCTGCCGTCATCGCTTCTGGAGTGTCCATGCTGACGAAGGCAAACCCGCGTGGGCGTCCGCTTTCGCGGTCCATCGGCAGGAAGACATCGGTAACGCCGCCAAATTGGGCGAATAGGTCGCGCAGATCGACATCTGTGGCACTGAAGGGGAGATTCCCCACATACATTTTCGTGTTCATTTCGGTAATAACTGAGTGGTCACTGAATACTGATCAGCCAGAACCCTCACCGACGAAACATTCACCTGATGAACTTCTGGACCTAACCCTCAAACAGGTGGACGCAGCGGAGGTGTTGCAGAGCCAGGGAGCAATTGCAAGTGTTATTCTTGGCACTAAACAAGGCTTGGCATTTCTGGCGACAAAGCCGCACCGCCATTTTTATAAGAGTTTTGGAAGTTTATCAGACGATCTGAGATCTAGAAAAAACTTTAGGTTTAGCCACAAAGGTCTCACCCAAGCTGTCCATATCCAGATTCCGGGCGGGGTGAGGCTCAGGCAGAAACACGAATGTGTTTGCAACCTTGAGCGTTGTCCTGGACCTCAAATTTCACTGGTAAGAATTTTTCAATCAAGGTCATGTTGGTCTGAATATGGTTGCTGATGGCCACAGTCTGGAACTCCCCTGCCCCTGCAAAAGCCATGGGTAACAATAGCTGATCTGCCAGATGCACCCCCACGGGGGCCGAAGACGCCAAGTAACTGCGCAAGCCCTTGGCAGCACTCGTGGCGACAGCTTCAGCGGACTTTCCCATCTGGGCGATGCCGGTGCTGATTTCGCAGATCTGAGCAAACCTTGCCCCCAGGAGCAAAGCATTGCCGGGGCCTACACTGTCATTGGCGTAGCGCAGCTCGAATTCATCTTTGGGCCAATCCAGAATTTTTGCCGCTGTGGTAATCTCACGTTCGGCGATGTCGCGATGCAAGTGCGCATGCAGCACCCGACCAAATCGAGTCTCCAATGCCCCGCGCTCCAGCAACATTATTTTCTTCCATTTTTTGATCGGAGAAATCGTAGCCGTAAACATCCCACCACCCGCCTGCATGAAACCATGCTTTTCCAGCGACACGCTGACTTGTGCACCGAAGCTTTGCAGAACTGGCAGAAAACACTCGGCAATAAACTCAAACGGCGGGGCCAAGGGATTGTGCGTACCGCCTTCAATGCGCAACGTGCTCTCCCTTTCCGCATGCAAAAGGGCTGGCAGAACCGTCTGAAAAACAAGCGTTGTGCTACCCCCACTGCCAATATGGAAGGCATAATCCCCCGCAGTGATCTTTCCCGGCGCAAAGACCAGCTCCATGGAACCAAGCTCAGCACCATCGACCACCGCGTTACAGACTTCCGCCGCCGCCTTGACGCAGGTCAGATGCTGCCGCATCAGCCCCGGCTTCGATCTCTTGCCACGGATATTGGTGATGCGGAACGGGTGTCCCGTTACCATGGACAGCGATAACGACGAACGTAAAAGCTGACCTCCGCCGGCTTCACCGGAGATTTGGAGGAGGGAGGAAGAGGGATTGGACATTGCCGGAAAGGTAGATCAGGTTAAACTAATGATATGAGTGAAAGAGCGCCAAAGCATTGAAGTAATGCCTGCAGCCGACCACGACCGTCTGGCGGCTGTGAAGAAAAGTGCAGCCTACCTTTTTGTGGACCTCTGGAGCGGAGCTTTACCCATCCTACGAGGAGGAACTCGCGGCTGACCCACGACTTGGCTATCTGATCCAGAAGCATTTGAAGTGAAGTTGTGAAGGTCTTTTGAGTACTATACCCGTTTCAAAAAAGATTGTCAGAAACCGCTTTCGGCAAATGCTGCCTTCTCCATGGCTGAATCGAACCAGCCTGTGCCAGTCAAATCCCACCCGTTTACGACGAACGTCCATCCGCGCCAGCGTCATGCTCCCTCGCCCCGCTTGCGGGGAGAGGGCTGGGGTGAGGGGCCGGTCGCAGCACAGGGCAGCCTCTCCTTAAAAAGCAGGCTTCTCAGTCGGCATCTTGTTCCGATGCAACCATCTCCCCTCACCTTGGCCTCTCCCGAGGGAGAGGGAACGCGGTTTTGGATGCTCAGGATTAGGGATCGGTATCGGAGTTTTAGTCATCATGAGTCACCTCAATCATCCGCCTCCGCCGCATCTTTGATCACAAAGCGCGCCTTCAGTTTACACACTTGTTGTGCAAGACCTGCGGACTCGACACTACGCAGCACTTCTTTGAAGTCCTTGTAGGCGTTCGGCGCTTCATCGATCGGATACTGGCGGGCGTTGAAGAGGATGTCGTTAGACTCGAAATCGGCATCCACCGTTTTCTGGTCCAGTGCACGAGCCGCAGCCTTGCGTCCCATGCAACGACCAGCCCCATGGTTCACACTGTAACAGCTCTTCACAGCTTCTGGTTTTGCCACCATCACCACCGATCCATCACGCGGATTTCCCGGCAGCAGAATCGGGTGACCTGTCGTTGCAAACGGTGTGTCCTTCAGCGCATGATGTCCCGCAGGGAAAGCACGCGTCGCTCCTTTTCGATGCACCCATGAAAGTTGGTTATCCACCACTTCCTGACGCGCA
>JAOZVT010001009.1 GCA_025869455.1 Prosthecobacter sp. | reverse complement strand
GAAGATAACCGCGAGCCCCAAACTGAATGAGGTTATCCCCCAGCGCCTTGTCATTACCCAAGCGTATGATCGCTATACGGTCCGTGTCGTCTCCCGTACCTCCGTTATTGAAACTAATGGTAAGGTTACCCGTCCAATTACTGTTGTCGCCGTTGAGTCCAAAGTAGGCATTCAGGGCCAGATCATCCATGGCACCGGTAGTACTACCATTGGTGCTGTTGCCATTGCCTCCTTGGCCAACGTTGGTGGAGATATTGCCAGAACCTGAAATATCACCATTAAAATTCATGAAAACAGATTCTGAGTTATAGGGGGCACCATAACTACGCGTATCATTGCGCACATCTGAACCACCAGTGCCTGCGGAGTTGCGTGAATCGTCTTGGTAGTAAAATTCGACGTTGTCATTGAGGGTGATGTTGCCATCGAAATTGGACACATCCAGATGGGCCATGTAAAGGCTTCCCAACCGTTTGGTCTGGCTGGCTAAGCCATTTTCATTCCGTACAATGATGTCTTGGGTGATGGTTGGGACATTGTTGAAACCACTTTCATTTCGAATGTAGAGTGCTGCTGTCGAATTGCCTCCAGGCGTTTCACCAACAGCAGACCCATCATGGCCTAACAGAATAGGTGAGGTGCCGCTGCCGAGTGATGCTCCTGCGCTGTAAGCTCCGACTGACCCTTCGTTGATGATGATTTGACCTGTCCATTCTGGGCTGCTGTCACGAAAGTAAAGTGAGCCCGCTCCGATCTTTTGGATGCTGCCATCTCCAGTTAAGTAGCCTCCATCATCGTTGAGGTACAGAGCGCGTCGTCCTACATTAAAAGTGACGGCACCTTCCGGTGTTCCCGCCTGTCCCATCGCATCCAGTTTGAGGACTCCACGCAGAAAGTAGTTACGGTCATTGGGGTTTTCCGTTGTATTCACGAGGGCCGTAGCCAAGGTGCTTCCAGCTTCCATCTGAAACCATTCTTCAATGTAAGTGGACGCGTTGGAATTGGTAGCAGTGGTTCCGCCAGTCAGGTGCAAAGTCGCACCACTGCGTAAAATGGTGCCATCCATGAATTCGTTGTTGGTTCCGAATATCTTGACGGTGGAATTGCCTAATCCTGTCTCAGACCAAGTGACGGTGCCTTCCTGAATATCCAGGAGACCCGTGAAGGTGTTGTTTGAGCTGGTGAGGACGAGGTTACCTGTTCCACTTTTAATAAAGTCACCTGTGGCTTGTGGTGTGGCATAACCAGCGATGAGGTTGGGCTCGGCGCTAATGATGCCACCATAGGTCAAGGTGGTGGAATCTGCGACGTTGATGCCGCCTCCGTTGCCCCCGATCATGATGCCTCGGTTGCTTTCCAGCGTCATGTCGGCCGTCGAATTTAGTGTGCCACCGTTGATGCGGATGTTACCGTTTTCTGCAGATGCGGGAACGGCACCTAATTGAGCGGTACTGTTGATGGTGACGGTTCCTCCATTGATGAAGGTTCCTCCTGTATAGGTGTTGGTGCCAGTGAGAATGAGTTCACCTGTGCCTGTTTTGACTAAAGCCGTGCCGCTATTTTCAATGATGTTTGATTCGATGGTTAGAGCATCCGCACCATATTGGTGAATGATCAGATCATTGCCTGCGCCTGCGGTTAGATCACCCCCTGTGATGAGTTTGGTGGAGCCGAGGGTGCCTACGGCGGAGCTGACCATGATACCCCCACTGTTTATGGTAAGTCCGCCAGCATCCAGCGTTAACGTGCTGCTTCCATCATAATCAAAGTGGAGGGTGTTGATGTTCACTCCTGCGGCACTGGTACCGCTTAAGCCTGCTATGCCTTCACTGACATCCGCTCCGGCAGTCCAGGTCGCGGCATCACCGATCTCTTCTCGGGTACTTCCTGTGAAGGCCGAGACATCTCCACTGCTATTCACCATGGCAAAGTCGAGGGCATTGGCTGTGCGTGTGCCTGAGTCAAAGCTATCTCCAAAAGTGGCCCAGGCGATAGCTGTGTCGGCGGTTGGTGCACCGATACCGTTTAAGGTGATGTTTGAAGTGCCGCCGTTGCTGTTTTTAACAAAGTTGAGGGTGCCACCAGATTGCCGATCCAAGTCGATGGTGGAGTCACCGATATTTAGAGTCGTGGTTCGGCCTGCGTCAGACGTGACAATGACGTTTGAACTTCCAGGGGCGATGATGGTTTTAGCAGAGCCAGCTGGGAAGGTCGTTGATCCCCCCACGGCTTTTCCTGTGAAGTTTTCGGTTTCATCCGCAATGGAGCCAACGCCGTCCAATTCCAAATCCCCACCTGCAAAGATGACCATGGCACCGTTGTCAAAACGGGATCCGGTGGAGGTGCCGTAATTGGTTAGGCGTAAGAGGCCGCCAGCTAGGTTGACCTGCTCCACATCGCCATTATTAGCTGTATTATCACCACGTAGATTGACCGTGCCATCGCCAATTTTGGTGAAGGATGTGTGTACATCTGTATCCGTGTCATCTAACCTGAAATCAATGTTGACGATGCCTTCATTGGTGGCGAAGGCCGCTAGATCACGTGTGTGTGAGCGTGTGGCGTCTGAGGCTCCGTAGGCGAGAATGCTGGTGCCGTTTCCAAAAGTAACTGTGCCGCTGGTTTGAGTGCCTGCAAGGACGATGTTACCTAGATCATTATAGTTGTCACTGCTGCCGTTTCCACCAAAATCAATTCGGTCGATGTTGATTTTCTGCCCGTCTTTGGTCAAAACCAAATTGATGGCGGCCACATTTCCTGAAGTTCCGCCGCTTAACCTCATGCCGCTTTGCCCGTTGGTAGCAATGATGGCGGCTGCCGCTTCATCGCTCCAGAAATTGCCTTCACCCTCATAACGCAGATAACCTTGTTCCATATAAATACGGCCCGCAGCATTCCATTGGTTGCGGACATTGACGACCAACTGATCGTGGCCCGTGACTTGGAATCTCAGTACATCGTTTTCGGTGATACCACTGATGCTATCAATGACTCCTGCGGCATTGTCTTGGAAGGTTCCGTTGATGTTGATGATGCCTGAGCTACTACTCTCGGTGGAGATGATGCGGGCATCCATCAAGTTGATGTCGGGCGCTTTGGGATAGCCCAAGTCAGCTCCATAGATGTTCCCATTGAGCGTAAGGGTATCTCCTGTAGAGACGTTGATGTATGGAGTGAAGATGAGCTGACCCAGTTCATCCACATTGTCCACAATGATGTCTCCATTCCAGGAGTTGTTACCGGAATTTGAACGCAGGACTGTATGAGAGGAGCCTATCCCATCAATCAAGAGATTCACATCGGCTGCAATGTCGGTGCCTAGCTCCAGGTAAATGGACCCATTTCCACTGACTCGTATATCTTTGGATCC
>JAOZVT010001008.1 GCA_025869455.1 Prosthecobacter sp. | reverse complement strand
ACCAAGTTTACGCCCGCCCCCCCCACCATGAAAAGCACCCCCGTTTCTTCGGTCTTGGAAGCATTGGAACTCCGCCTCGCCCCCGCAGGCATCGTCTCCCTCAGCACCACCGGAGGAGTGCTCACCATCACGGGAGATTCCTCAGGCTTAGACAATGCCGTCCGCATTCTAGAAATCTCCCCCGGCCTCTGGCGCATCTCAGATCCCCTAGCCTCCGGCACCACCTTCAGCCTGAATGGAGCCGCCGCCGCAGCCACCGTGGACATCACCGCCGCCACGGGCATCAAGACCCAACTCGGCGCCGGGAACGACACCCTGCAAATGCTCGGCCTAAACGTAGCAGGCCACCTCACCATCGCTGATAAAAGTGGCAACGATGACATCAATATCAACGGTTGTACCATCAATGGCAGCGTCAAGATCGATTCCGGCAGCGGGGATGACCAAATTAGGCTTATCGGCAGCCTAACAAACAACCCGCTAAGCATCAAGGCTGGCACAGGCAACGATCTAGTAAGCTTCGACAAAGATACCTTTCGGGATGTTAACGTGGACTTAGGCACGGGTACCAACATCTTCGACTCCGACACCACCAGCCTAACCATCTTTGGCAATCTCAACGTCACCACCACAGGCGGAGCCGATGAGGACAACAGCTTCACTCTAGCCGCCACTTCCTGCCTCATCACCGGTAGCGTCAAGTTCACCGTGAAAGCCGGAGACAGCACCATCAAGATTGGCAACGTCTCTGGAGACACCCTATTCATTGGCGGAAATCTCACCCTCCAGACAGGTAGTGGCGAAGACCTCTTCACCCTCAACGAGGCGATCACCATCGGTGGCCTCCTAACCATAAAGGCAGGCAATGGAGACAATACCTTGTTAGGCCAAACCGCCGCCCCACACATCCTCGGCGGCTTTAGCTACACAGGCGGCACCGGCATAGACACCCTCGACTTCACCGAACAAAGCCTCCAGATCGGCACCAATGTCTCCTTGAATATGGGCAACGGATCCTTCAATCGTGTCTTCTTAACCCCCACCGATCTCCTCCAGGTGGACGGCAACATCACCTACAAGGGCGGCACCGGCGCAGATGCCCTGCGATTAGACTCCACCGATGCCAACGTGCTAGGCCAGATCAATTTCAACGGTGCCAATGGCTCCAACACCTTTCATTTTCTCCCAGATAATGGCGTGCTAGGTTCCCTCACCTACAAAGGCGGCACCAGCACAGACATCGTCCGCATTGGCGACTTCTTTGGCGGCACCACCGCATTGATTTCCGTGCTCGGGAAGGTCAACATCAACGTCAGCAAAGACTACAGTGAAGTCAGCCTCACTGACAGCGTCCTCTACAGCAGCGTGAACGTCACCGCCGCAACCCACATCAACGAATTTTTTGACATCCTCGACACCCGCATCCTGGGCACCGTCAATTACAAATCCACAGGCGTCGGCACCACGGTGGTGAATTTCACCAACAGCACCTTCTTCAGCGCCGTCACCCTGAACACCGGCAAAGGCAATGACTTCATCGACTTCGACATCGCCGGAGGCACCAGCATCCGCAACACCTTCCAAGCCCCCGTCAAAATCCTCATGGGCGATGGTGACGACGTCTTCACCAGCGGAGCCAACCCCACCCTCGCCAACGCCGGCAGCATCTTCAACGCCCTCCTCACCGTCGATGGCGGCAAAGGCACCGACACCGCCAACCTCCTCGTCGGATATAACAACACCTTCGGAGTCACTCCCGACATCAAAACCACCGTTGAGACCCAGAACTGAGGCGGCGGGTTAGTGGCCTGTATTCAGTATTCAGTTAGCAGTTCTCGGCACAGGTTAAAATAGGCCATCTAAGTCCCATAGGTCGCATAATCGCCCATCTCGTTAGGCCCGAAAGGCCTCACTTTAAAGCACTGTGCTCATTCGCTTCACGGTTGCGCACCTTCCCGCAATCGTCCGCCCCCAAAGAGCCCTTTCGCCAAAAAAAGAGAGAGCGGAACCCTCAAAAAACCGAATCACTTGGGGAAAAGAAGAACTCCGATGATTCACGGTTCGATGCCCAAAATCGGCCAGAATGGGTCAAGTTCTGTACCAGCCTCAGCCACCCCTTTGCCAGCTTAATCATTTTAGGCGAGCGTTTTATCTGGAATAATCTCAGCGACTTGATGTTAAATTCGACCCGGCATTACCTAATCAAATAGATAGCATCAGAACCCACCACCCACTCCCACCCGCATGAACATCCCAGCACTCATCGCCTCCGTCGGTCCCCTTGGCACCCCTGAACTCCTGGTTATTTTTTTCATCTTCGTATTCACCATCATATTGGCCATTGTACCCTTCTGGTTCATTTGCAAAAAAGCAGGCTTTTCGCCTTGGTTATCGCTGCTCATCATCGTCCCTTTTGGCGCGATCATCCTGCCCTTCCTCCTCGCCTTCATGGAGTGGCCCGCCTTGAAGTCCACAGACACAAACCGGGTATAACGAAGGGATGCATCTGGACGCAGCCCCTCTCCAAGAACCAACAGGGAAGCTGTCACTCGATGGCGGGAATGAGCTCTCGCTTGACAGCACATCAGGGCAAGATTTGGGCGTGGTGTCCAGGGGTGACTCCTCCCGATTGCCAAAACGAACCCTAGATTAAGCTAAAAACTGACCCGTTCCCCGGCATAAAGGATTGCCTAGATGCCGATTCTGAATCACCCTGACACTCCCCCCAGTGTGATCCACTCCATGATACGGCGCGCCCTAGTCCTTTCCCCCCTACTCTCCTTGGCCCTGCTGGCACAGACTGCCTTGAGCGAGCTCCCCGAAGCAATCTCAGACTACGCCTCAGGTCTGCCTGGGCAAGTCATCACCCCGATCCCTGTTCTGAGCAATGACGTGGGCCCCCAGGGAAGTCCCCTGACGATTTCCGCCTTCACCCAGCCTCAAAAGGGTACGGTTGCAGACAATGAGGATGGCACGCTCAGCTACACGCCGAATGTGGAGTTCACCGCTGGGAAAGACAGCTTCACTTACACAGTGAGTGATGGTGCAGAAGGTCAGGCCACCGGCACGGTTTATGTTACGATCAGCTCCACCCTGGGCCGCACATGGCCCACCTATGGGGGCGGACCTGAACACACCGGCTTCGTTCCAGTCAGTCTCAGCAATGCGCCACTGACTGAGCGCTGGTCGCTAGATATAAATTCAAATGCAGGCCAAGTAACTGTGGCAGACGGCAAGATCTTTGTCTGTAGGAATCAATCCACAGGCCTCGCTGCCCTGGATGAACAGACAGGTGGCTACCTTTGGAAGAAGCAGCTTCCACAGACCTTAACTCCAGGTCAGGCTCATTCCGTCACTTGGTTTGATGGAGCCTTGT
>JAOZVT010001007.1 GCA_025869455.1 Prosthecobacter sp. | reverse complement strand
GCGTAATTTTTTCATCATCAATTATCTTTGTATCCTCTTACTTTGCACAAAGCGCATGGCTTGAACAATTCCGGCCGGAGCTCGTCACTCGAAATTCTACGGAGTGGCCGAGCATATTTCATTTTTGGATTCTGGAAAAAATATCGATTATCATCTTGCCCGCAGCCGCAATCACATACCTTTATTTTCCGCAATATGTGCACTGGCTGAGACAATCAAATCCCACACAACGTTCTATCGCGCTGACAACGCTTCTCATCGCCATACAATTAGCATTGGCAATCGCATACTGGGCAACAAAAGACATGGCCGGAACCGGACTCGATTCAATCAAGTCAGTCTTTTGGCTAGGCGATGAGTTGAATATGCCCACTTGCTTTGCAGCTGTACAACTCTGGCTTGCGTCATGGCTCTGCTTTGAATGCCATAGAATTAGAAAGTCTTCCACATGGCTCATCAGCGCAGTAATCTGCTTTTATCTCGGCCTTGACGAACTACTTTCCATACACGAAATGATCGGATCTCAAGCCAGGGAAGCTCTTCTTTTCGGAGAAAGTGAAAAAACGATAAAAATTGGATTTGTCAATGCCTACCGATGGCAACTGATATTCTTTCCGATCGCAGCATTAGCAAGTACATGGTTTTTTATCGCCTTCAGGCGCACGGTTACACTCCGCCAACTGATCCTGCTTTCCACGGCTGGAGGAATATTTCTTGCAGGCGGCCTGGGAATGGAATTCATAGAAGCCACACAAATTTCAAAAAACGAGAATTGGCTCTCTACAAAATCCGGTCAGATCAACTTGTTGATAGAAGAAAAACTGGAGTCACTCGGCGTAAGCATAAGCGTCTTCGTATTTGCCGAACATAGGTGGAATCTTCTTGAAAAAAGAACCGTCTGAAGCGACATGAAACGCTCATGTAGCTCGGCATTAATTATACAAAAACATGATTCGATCGAAATAAATTTAATTAGACATGAAAAAGGGGGCAAAGCCCCCTTTAAAATACACCGACAATCAAGCCGAAGCGCGCTCCCAATACCTATCGACCAATTCCTTCGTGTTTTTTATATTGCCACGACTTGATGCACCAAATACAATCGACTCGATATTCGGTTGCTCACAAATCCATTGAATGGCTTCTTTCGGGGGAATTGCTCCAGATGCAAACACCGACATGGCAATTGCCCGAAACTTGCGCTCTCGCAAAGCTCTTTCGTAAGCATCAAAGCCACCGCACATGCGAAATCCAATCTTGTTGATGTTCGAGCACACAATCGGATTCTCGATACCCAACTCGTCCAGCACGTCAAGCAGCATGGGCATGTTCATCGTGATGAACCCTGGTTCGGCGTTGTAGCGTGCCTTTACATGGTCCGCAAAGATGCGGAATGCCTCCTTGAATTTAAGCCCCAGCAACAGATCGACCACGACGTTCTGCAGGAAGATCACTGGCGTCTTCAAGCCCTGGAACATTTTCATCTCGGCATCGATCAGCAACGTAGTGACGCCCTCAATATCCTTTCTTGCCAAAGACATGCCACCTCGCATCGCTGCATCAAGAAATCCCTCGTCAGGCAGAAAGCGCTTGACGGCACCCAACATGCCATGTTCAGTCATTGCATTGGCGTACTTGTGCGCGTATGGCATGCAAGGATAGAACTCGAAGTCCTTGTAGCGTGAGGGATTGGCACGCATGTGGTCACACACGAGTGCAATGCGGTCATGGGTTGTACACATGAACGACTTGATTCCCTCGTCGTATGCGTTGTCGAGCACATCGATAACAGCACTGATGTCTTGAAAACGCATGGACTGCGCGCGTGCCTTTTCCTCTGACATATGGTTCACGCCGAAGAACTGGTTGTCACCAAAAAGAAGACGATCCATCAAAAACCCCTCATTCAGTAGCTACGGTGATCAACCGAAAAGAAAGCGCTTCTTGCGCTTGGGTGCCTCGCTTGACGCATCGTCGACTACGGTCGGTGGTCCCTTGGCTGCGTCGGCAATGATCATGGCGATGACCCGATCCGTTTCAAGGGCCGACTCGAAGGAGTTGACGTTCTCCAAGCGCTGGTTCTCGATCGCGTCTACGAAGTAATCAAGCTGTGCCGAATATTCTTCGCCTCGAATGTAAAACCACACCTCGTCTGTCAAATCAGTCGTATAGCGCACATTCCAGCCTTCGGAGTACCCCTCTGGAATACGTGCTGTGTCTCTGAGAAAAGTCTGGCACTCCTGACGATCCGCGTAGATCTTTCCCGCGGTTCCCCACACGGTAATCTTGGTGCTCATTTTTCGGAACGATTCGTCAGACCAGTTCACAGAAATCTGCGCGCTCTGCCCTTGCTCAAAGTAAAGCGTACCGAACACCTCATCGTCAGTTTCCTTTGAGAATACGCTGTTCAATACGGCACCGCCGATTCCACTTGGCATACCGAAAAACCAGTTCACGAGGTTAAGCGGGTGTGCTGCGTAGTCATACAGGCAGCCACCACCTTCCGAACGCTGCGTGCGCCATGTAGCACCCTTGGAGCGCAGAACAACAGGACCATAGGCCTCCGCGAGCACATGCGTAACGTCGCCTATGGTGCCGGCTTCAAGCAAACGCTTCATTTCCTGGAATGCGCCCACGAAGCGATAGTGATAGCCGACTTGAGTGACTACCCCCTTCTCCTTTGCGAGGCTGACAAGCGCCTCGCCATCTGCAGTAGCAAGGCAAAACGGTTTCTCGCAGAAAACGTGAAGCCCTCGCTCGAGTGCTGCGCGAACCATACGGGCATGAAGACTTGAAGGTGTCGCAATCAAGATGGCGTCCAGTGGAACCTCTCTCAACATTGCGTCGAAATCCGTGTAAGTACGTACCCCTGTGTACTTGCTGAGTACATCCAGCACATAGCCGGTTGAATCACATACGGCATCCACACTTACCTTCGGATGCGCATTGATCATAGCGAAATGCGAAAGCCCCATTTTTCCCAAACCGACTACAGCTAGCTTGATCATCGATTGATCCTCATATCTCGATCTTGAATTCAACTCGTTACTGCAATTGTGCGAGAGCGCATCACTTTGGATGCAGGAATTACTTCAACTGTTCAGATGCACCGTCAGCGTACTGCCACGGCGCTGCCGTAGAACACCTGTTCGTGCTGGGTGGTCACCGACTCCCAGCTGAACATTTCTGCCGCACGCATCTTTGACCGCCGAGCGTTTTCACGGAGCAGCTCTGGCTCTTCAAGCGCTCGGCTTACAACCCGCGCCAAGTCATCCGGATCAGATTTTCGAAATGTCAGCGCCGTATCGCCGACCACGAACAAATTCTCTCTGATATCGCTGCAGATCACAGGCGTGCCCAAACCCATATTTTCCAGAACGAC
>JAOZVT010001006.1 GCA_025869455.1 Prosthecobacter sp. | reverse complement strand
CCCACAGCCTCTTTATATTACTATTGGCAGCGTAATGGCCACACTTCTGTAGCCAGCGGATGGTTCAACAGCAGTCAGATGCCGACGCTCTACATTCCCCAGGCCCAGCCTCGGCATGCAGGCAGTTATGAATGCATCTTTAGTTTTCTCCCCATAGGTGATACTCCTGTCAGCCTCAGCCATGGAAATACTGAACTTATTCTTTTGGATAGTCCAGAACCAACACTGCCAGAGAATCCATTATCTAGCTACCTTGGAGAATACGTCAGCTACCAAATCCAGGCAGACCAACCCGTGGACAAATTCACCATCAAAGGATTGCCCCCAGGGTTAACGGCTACCTCAACGGGACTCATCACAGGTCGGCCGATCAAAGTCTTACCAACCGACCCCAGCACAGGAGTCCCCCGCCCTTACCAAGTCAGAATAACAGCTAGCAATATGGGAGGAACCGGACAAGAAACGAGCCTGCTCTGGATTATCCACCCTGTCTTGCGGCCTGGCATCTATGACGCTCTTTTTGACCGAAAACCTGAAATGGATGAGGGCAGAGGCTTGGGCTGCCGAGCTAGCTTTAGCATCACCGCGACAGGTGCCCTCAGCGGCCAGCTCCAGCATGGCGGTAAAAAGTACCGGTTTGCCAAACCTCTCATTACCCAGGCTTCCTGGCCCAACGGAGAATTTAGCGCAGAAATGACCATTTCTCGTGGCAGGAGCCTACCTCCGCTGACCCTCAATATAAGCTCTGAAAGCACCATCACACTTAAAGACGCCGAAAACCATGAATTGGTAAGCGAATTTCGACGCCAAATGACCCGCAGCGAATTGGAAGACATTGAAGCCGCAGGAACCTACACCTGCGCCCTCCAGCCGGAGCCAGAGCCTTCCCCCGTTATACCTGGGGGCCATGGCTACATGGTCATCAAAGTAGGCAAAACTGGCAATGTCACCTGGAAAGGTAAGCTCGCCGACGGTACTGGCATTACTGGAAGTAGTGGCCTCTCACAGCGGGGAAACATCGCCTTTCCTGTGCTTGTAGATCTCTACAAGGTCACTGGTTCTCTCCATGGCTGGGTGGACATTGCGAGCCGCGTTTCACAGCCTGCGGCCCCCGTCACAGGCACATTGACCTGGGACAAAGCAGCCTTGCTTCACGACAGCAAGGAACGAAACTATAAAGACGGCATCTCTCTGCATTCCCTCACTCTAAACGGGGGAGCTTATGTTAAGCCTAACAAAAAGCAGATCATTATGAGTCTAACTGAAGGAGAAGACAATGCCTCTTTTATTCTGGAGGGACTTAACCTTCCTAGTAGCCCAGCCGAGTTGACCCAAACCATCACAATCAACACCTCCAACAAGCTGCCGCCGCTGACCGTCACAGCCGAGACACCGTTGAAAACACTAACTCTAAACACCACCACGGGAACATTCAGAGGCACGCTCCTGTTTCTTCACCCAGATGATCGAAAGCTAAACCGCACAGCTATTTTTGAGGGTGTCATCCTCCACCCTTACGGTCCCTGCTACGGCCACTTCCTCCTGCCGGATGAGCCCACAATGGACACTCCCACCACTACAGCGAAGACCTCACCCATACAGTCAGGGAGCATCCAGATCACGCCTTAACGTATAGCAGCTATAACTTGAAGCAGGGAGCATTCCTGATTAACCCAGCCTCCAGCCCGCCCTTGGCTCGCGGCGGATGAAACGATTCGCCGTCTCATGGTTAGTAATCCGCATGGCTTTCGCATCCCACAGGATTTTGCCACCGGAGCGGAAAGCCACATTGCCTAAATGATTCGCCTCCGTCAGAGGTCCGGCATAACTGAAAGGACTGCCTGTCGGCGTGCCATTCCGGATCGCGTTCAGCCACTCGATGTGTTGCCCTGGTGAATCGGCAATGAAGGGCTTCGGCCTCTGGAAATCCTTAAAGTCCGCCTCTGGCAAAAGCACATGTTTGTTATAGTCGGAAAGCAGCATCCCTTTGTCCCCGATAAAAAGCACACCATTGCTCCATTGGCTGATGAATGGATCATTCTTCCACACTTCCGGTTTGGTCGCCCCCTGATGCCAGTGGATCTTGCAGGCTGGCATCTCCCCACGCGGCCCGTATTCATACACCGCAGACATCGTCGCTGGGGCGATCTCTGGGTGAGGCTCCGGCCCAAAGGCCTCCACACTCAGCGGAGCGTCCAGCTTCAGCGCCCAAAAGGGCAGATCATTCCAGTGACTGCCCAGGTCAGACATCGTGCCGTTGCCGAAATCCCACCAGCGGTACCACTTCGGCCCAGGGAAATACACCTCATTGAAGGGGCGATACGGCGCTGGCCCGATCCATAAATCCCAGTCCAGATAAGGTGGCGGTGTCTGCTCTTCCTTCGGGCGCTCCGTTACATACACCAGATCCTTATTCGCTGCGGCATCAGCCTCGCTTTGCAAACCCCAGGCGCGGGACACACACACATGCGCCTCAGTCACCTTACCGATGGCCCCACTCTGGATCAGCTCCACCACACGTCGGTAGTTAGGCATGCCATGAATCTGCGTCCCCATCTGTGTCGGCACGCCCGCCTTCGCCGCCGCCTCCGTGATCAAACGCGCCTCCGCCACATCGCGCGAAAGCGGCTTCTCACAATACACGGGCTTCCCCATCAGCAGCGCCGGCAGCGTCGCATAGGCATGCGTATGTTCCGTCGTGCTCACCACCACTGCATCAAAGTCCTTCGACTCCTCATACAGCTTGCGAAAATCTCGATACGCCTTCGCTTTCGGAAACGCCCCCGCAGCCACCTCCAGGTTCATGCCGTTTACATCGCAGATAGCCACCACATTCTCCGTTGGCTCCTCTTGCTTCGGAGCTGCCTCCCCATTTTTCAGCCCCTTGGGATAAAGAGTCGTCCCCACCAGCGACTTGATGTTCGCTGCGCCACGTCCACCCACGCCGATGAACGCCAAGTTCAATTTCGCGTTAGGCGACCGTGAACTGACAATCGCAGGAAAACCGAGCGCCGCACCAGCCAGCAGCGAACCCTGGGCTAAAAACTGCCGACGTGAAGAAAGGGGTTGAGACATGCCGAAGGAACGGCCCAGCGCCGCAAGGTCTTGCGAAGCTCCCCACATTCCTTTCCGCTACGACCATTCTCCAAACATGCTCGACAACAATAAAACGATGGTGACAGCCAAAGGCCCCATTCCATACCAGCCAAAGAGCAAAAGCACCAGATTGATACCCAGCCCAATGAGACCGTACAAAAGCCTCTGTTTTCCTGTCGTTTCAGTGAACCACTCCAGCATCGTTTAAACACGTTTCGTGTTGAGCGGCTACTATCACGACTTAGGAAGCTTGTGAAGTTGAATTCACATCTCAAAAAAACGAAAGTACGCATAG
>JAOZVT010001005.1 GCA_025869455.1 Prosthecobacter sp. | reverse complement strand
CTGGATTTTTCTATTTTAATTCGTAGCTCTTCATTTGCTGTCAGCTCACGACTAATCAGTTCTTTTCCAGTAATTACATTGTCAGAGTAGGAGTGCAGAGGCACTATCGATTGAATGGAAGTTAGTAAAGATTCTTTTCCAAAGTGTTCTTCCCAGCGAGCTTGGATTGCTTCTGATTCTACCTCGGTCGGAATGAGTAAGCGCATGTGGTGATGCAAGGCCCAATCCAGCTTAACATTGTTGTCGAGAATCGCTGTGATTATTTTCTTTATTCGAGGTTGTTTAAGTTCGGCTACTTTATACTTTTCAAAAAGGTGAATGCAGGCCTTATCAAGTGCCTGCTCTGGTGTTTCCTGCTCGCTAGTTTTAATGCCTGTATAGTTCCTATATTTGGCTGTATTGTACTCATTGACTACCGAGCTTGACTCGAGTTCGTTGGCTAAGCCAGGGCCTTCAAGTTCGAGCATTCGCACACGAAAGAAACCAGTGTAGTTATGCTCATTGTCTGCATACCGGCTGAGGAACATGATTTCCTTGGTGATTGCGTCATTGATGAAGTGGAGGGCTTCGCGGGGATTGCTGGGTAGATCAGCGGCAAGTTGGCCCAAGGCGGCGTGGAGTTTGGGGGTGTCAGTGGGGTTGATACGCTTATCCTCTTTTGCCCAAGTGGCGATGTCCTGGGAGCGGAGATTGGGAAGCGTGAACTGTAGGTCGAAGACTTTGTCGAGGTAGCCTTTGGTTTCCTCGCCGTTTCGTGAATCCTCTTCGAAGGCTTTGGCGACGCGGCCGGGATCAATGGCGAAGACGAAGCGGCAATGCTCAATGGCCCCCAGGCGATCAATGACGGGGAAGATGCGTCGGATGACTTCGGGCTCGGCCCGCTCCATGTCATCTACGAGGAGGATGACGGTGACGTTTCTGGCTGCCAGCCTTTGATTGATATGTTCAACGAAGTCTTTTTCAGTGGCTTTGGCGCTGCCTTCCAGGAAACGGCTGAAATCAAAGGTTACTCCAAAACCCATGGCCGTCTTAAGGCCAGTGATCCAGGACCAAGGCGAGTATCCCGGTGTGGATGATTGACTGAAGGAATTGCCCAGAGCCTCCTCAAAACCCTGTGCAATGAGGGCGCGGGCTTCTTCGGGGGTCTTGGCAGTCCAGGGATTCACCCAAGCGATGCGGAAGTTTTTTTCTTGGGAGTCGGCCAGTCTTTCACGAAGCAGCTTCAGCACGACGGTCTTACCTGAACCCCAGGTGCCGAGGATGGCGATGCGTCTGAGTTTGGTATCGGCCTTGAGGAAAACATTCTCCATGAGGCGGTCCACAAAGTAGGAGCGCTGGAAGCTGTCGCGTATTGGCTCAGCATTAACGGGGGTGGTTTTGAGCTGGGTAAAGAGTAGGTACCAGAGGGCTATTCCGCCTAGCCAAGCCGTAGCGGTGGCGTGAGGAGTACCCGAGAATGCAATGAGGCCGATGATGGCCAGGAGAGTGAGGAGAGGTAGAGTGAGAACGGGGAGGTATGGCAGCAATCTCCGCCGCTCGTTCCACTGCCAGAGGCGCAGCAGGCCGGAGAGTAGCCGGGGTATGAGGAGGGCGGCGATGAGCAGGGCGAATGTGGCCCAGGGAATAGGTAGCGAGCTAAGCCAGTTCCATTTTCCATCCCGCCAGGAGGTGAATGTGGTCAGATCTGATCTGCCCCAAATGACTAATGCCACGATGGCTGATGCGAGCAAGAGGGCACGAAGCCAGGCAATGAGGTATGGCTTCATGTCGTGATAAAGGTGCTCTTCTGCCTCAAAACTTGGAGGCTGGCCTAATTGTCTGTTTAACCGCGTCCAGGCGATTTGATGAAGGGGTGTTTCGTCTTCGGTCATAAAGGATTGAGGCCCTGCTTTCTCATGGGCGCGGCTGGTGAGGTAACGGATGCCGTGGCTTGTGCCAAGAAAAAGGATTAAAGGAATTTATACGGTAAGAAGTTGGGCTGATCACTTCTTTTGGATATGGATTCTGATGAGTTACGTCAGCCACGGCTGACAGATAAGCAGGATGGTTAAGTGGGCGCGGGATGCGACCCTGGGACAGGGGTGTTTTTGACAGGATTACAAGATGACAGGATTTGGGATGGGGGGGCTAACGGGAAGTGTGGTTGTTTTTTGATCGCTTGGGGTTTTGGCTGAGCACTGACCACCTGCTGGCGCAGGCGGCTACGGTGGGGACGCTTTGCGGCGAGTGGGGCTTGGTTGGGGCGGACGATGCCGACGAGACGTCGGCGCTCCCAGTAAAGAGCGGGTAGCTCGAGGATGTGAGAGCTGTCGAGATTTCACAGAAGCCAGTTGGGGCCCAACTGGCCTACTTGGTGCTAGCCTGCTTAACACTGAATACTGTGTGATATTTTGTTAGGTGCGAGATATTATACTATTCGTTAGACCCTGGCCGCAGGAGGGTGGTGGTGAGGGATAGCGGGAGGAGGGTGAGGCCGGAGATGAGGGTGAGGTTTAGGAGGGCGGCTAGGTGGAGGGGATCGGTGTTCCAGGGGGCGTTTTCGGGGCGGCGGATGGGGTAGCCGTTGTAGTGGGTTTCACCATCGCTCATGGGGGTGTGGAAGGTGAGCTGGTAGGCGAGTCCCGCCGCTAGGGCGATGGAGATGAGGGTGAAGGGCAGCCAGAGGTGGCGTGGCTTTCGACTGAGGCCGGCGCGGCAGGGGACGGCATAGACGAGTAGGGGGATGAGGTAGAGGGTAACCATGCCCCAGGCGCTGAGGAGGACGATGAAGAGGGTGCAGGCTCCGGCGGAGAGGGTGCCTAACGAAAAGTGTGGTCGGACTGCGTGGCTCACGTAGGGGTGTGGATGCGGCGGGGTCGGTTTGTTTTCAGGGGTGCTTGCAGCCATAGGGGGCGGGTAGGGGGGACTCACGCAGGATGATGGTGCGGGCGGTTTGGACAAGGTTTTTCTGGGGGTTGGTCAGTGGTGGAGTCTGGGTTGCTGTTGATTCGTATTCTTAGAGAAAGTTTCCTGTGGGGCTTGATCTTCTGGGGTTTTATTGTCTGATTCGGGTCATGGATAAGCTGCCGGAGCCGTTCGTCGAAAATGTGGAAATGAATCCTTATGCGCCGCCGCAGGCGGAGGTGGTGTCGGTGCTGCAGGAGCGGGATTTGTCGGAAGCGTATGCGACGGCTTCGAAGGTGAAGCGGTTCTTTAACTGGTTGATTGATCGGCTGATGATCATGGGGATGAGTTTTGCTTTTGGTTTTCTGTTGGCACTGGCGGATGAGCTGGGGATTTTGCTGGGGGGCCTGGATTTCTTGGAATCGATGGGGCGTTTTCAGGGGTATGTGCTGGCGGCTATCTTCACGGTCCTTTATTACTGGCCCACGGAGTTCTTTTTCGGTCGGACTCTG
>JAOZVT010001004.1 GCA_025869455.1 Prosthecobacter sp. | reverse complement strand
AGCAGCCTCGTTTTATAGGCCACCGAATTCGTCACGTAATGCTTCAGCATTTCCACACCGAATTGTTCCTTCGACTCAAAGTGATGGTAGAAGGACCCTTTCGGCACCTTCACGGCAGCCAGGATTTCATTGAGCCCCACCGAGTGAAAGCTCTTCTCCAACATCAGCCCTTCGGCTGCGTCGAGAATCCTTTCTTTCGTGGTTCGGTCGCTCATGATAGATCCATACTAGACCAATCGGTCTAAATTGTCAAATGCATTCAACACACCCTACTGGATAGGCCCAGTCCAGCTCTTCGCTTTACCGTTTTCCAGAGCTTCCAGATCAAACGCGGTGGCGGCTTTCACCGCAGCTTTCTGCCCGCGAATGTCCAGGGTCAGTGCGCTTTGCAGATGTTCTTTATCCAGCCAGTAGCGCAGCCGTACATCCTGGGCTGTCTGCGCAGCAATCTGCGGTGGCTTTTCCACAGGCAGGACGAAAAGTGGCACCTCTTGCCCCTCGGCAGTCAGCAGACGCACGTCCGGTGGTTGCAGGGTAAACGCGCGTGGAGTCGCATTGCGATAGCGCAGCTCTATATCCAGCCGCGCATTGCCATAGTCCCGCTCTAGCGTGCAACGCAGGATTTTCAGCGAGGGTTCGGTGGAAGCCGTTTCCGTGATGGTCTCAGGATTGCCGTCCTGGGCCGAATCCATGGTAAAAACCCAGATGGCAGCACTCAGGCTCAGCACGATGAGCACCCAGACTTCAAAACGTTTCAGGAAAGACATGCAGATGGCGTGGCGAGTTTAGGAGAAAATGCAACCAGAACAGCGGCTCCGCAGCAGCCCGTTCTACCCCAGCCCTCTGGCCCAGGCTCATTTTCAGGTTTCAATTTTTCATTTGTCGTGCCTTCTGTGCGTATCCATTCGGGATCACTCATCATGTCACGCATCGTCCTCGGCATCACCGGCTCCATCGCCGCTTACAAAGCGGCAGACCTAGCCAGCCAACTCACCAAAGCAGGCCATGAAGTCACCTGCGTGCTGTCCAAGGCCGCTGCCGAATTCGTCACTCCACTGACCTTGGCCACCCTCTCGCGCCGTCCAGTCGTCATGGACCTCTTTGCTGAAAAGGAAGGCTGGCAGCCTGGACACATCCAGTTGGCCGATGATGCGGATCTGCTCCTCATCGCCCCCGCCACCGCCAATGTGCTCGCTTCCCTGGCGCATGGCTTTGCCAATGATGCGCTGACCGCCATTGCCCTAGCCACCCGTGCGCCGATTCTGATCGCCCCCGCCATGAATGGAAAAATGTGGCTCCACCTAGCGACTCAAAAGAATGTCGAAACCCTTAAGAGCTGGGGTGCCCAATTTGTGGAACCAGCGGAAGGCTTGCTCGCCTGTGGGTATGAAGGTGTTGGCCGTCTGGCCCCCGTGGAAGATATCCTGGCAGCCGCCCAGCGTGTGCTGCAAAAACCCGACGCATGAAGATCCTCATCACCGCTGGCCCTACCCGCGAGCCCCTTGATCCGGTGCGTTACCTGACCAACCGCTCCTCCGGTAAAATGGGCTACGCTTTGGCCCAGGCTGCGCTGGAGGCAGGTCATCAGGTGACCCTCATTTCTGGCCCGACTGCCCTCACTGCACCCGAAGGGGTCTCCCTGATCCGCATTGAAACCGCTCGTCAGATGTTCGAGGCCGTGCGTGATCACCTTGCCAGCCAAGATGTGGCCATCTTTTCCGCAGCGGTGGCCGATTACCGCCCCGCCGCCGTCGCCGAACAAAAGATCAAAAAAACAGGGGATACCCTCACCCTGACCCTGACCCTGGAAAAGACGGAGGACATCCTGGGCTCTGCCCGCAGCCTTTTCGGCTACACCGGTTTCCTCGTCGGGTTTGCCGCTGAAACCCAGCATCTCCTGGCCCATGCCGAGGAAAAGAGACAACGGAAAGGCTGCGACCTCCTCATTGCGAATGATGTGTCACAGCCCGGCATCGGGTTTGACAGCGGGGAGAACGAAGTCACTCTGTGTCTGCCTGATGCTGCGCCGATCCCCCTGCCACGTCAGACCAAAGCCGCGCTGGCTCGCGAGTTGCTCGCGTTCATTTCCCAGCAGGCAACTTTGAAAACCTCACTCTAAAAATCACCCCCATCCGCGCTCTTGTCAGCGTCACCCCTCGTGTCCGACCTCCTCACCATCGCCATCGAAGCCGCCACTCAGGCGGGCAAACTCATCAAAGAAAACTTCGGCTCTGACCTCACCGTCAATGAAATGCAGCGCCACGACATCAAGCTAGAGCTGGATGTGCGCAGCCAAAAACTCATCACGGACATCATTCTGGGCCACAACCCTGAGCATGCGATTCTGGGTGAAGAAGAAGGTGACATTGGTGGCAATGGTGACGTGGAATGGATCGTGGACCCCATCGACGGCACAGTGAATTTTTACTTCAGCATCCCTCACTTCTGCGTCTCCATCGCCGCTCGCAATCGCGTCACCAAAGAACCGCTCGTTGGCGTGATCTTTGACCCGATGATGAACGAACTCTGGACCGTGGAAAAAGGCGGCGTGCCGACCCTCAATGGCAAACCCATCTCCGCCAGCAACCGCGCCGAGATGAAGGAAGCCGTCGTCACCGTCGGTTTCTCCAAAAGCAAATCCGCCCTCGATGCCGGGTTCGAGCGTTACAAGCGCATCGCCTATGAAGTGCGCAAGACCCGCATGCTCGGCAGTGCCGCCCTGGCCCTCGCCTACATCGCCAGCGGTCGCCTGGATGCCTACGTGGAAGAACAAATCAGCCTTTGGGACATTGCGGCGGGCGTCATGCTCGTGGAAGCCGCAGGTGGTAAAATTTCCACCCAAGACAGCGCCATCAAACCCGGCACCATGTTCATCTGCGCCACCAACGGCAAGCTGGACATCAAACCGTATCTGTAAGCAGCTTTGAAGGATCGCTGGAGGGGGGCGGGCGTTCAAATTCGTAATTTGGATTTCAACCCTCCCTTCACCATCTGATCTGCCAGAAATAGCGTCCTATCAATGCTAAAGCCAAAAGACGACCTCTAATAGTGCGTCAGTACATGATATAACCGTAGTCGAGTCAACGTTCTCACTTACACTTGGTTAGGCTCACTTCTTTATTTAAAAGTGAGGCGCTCCTACTACGATAGAATCCACCCAGCGCCATTGCTGATATAAAACGTTGAGCATAATAGGTTGTGTATTTGGAATCCAAGGATCCGATACAAAAATGCCTCCATACACAGGTTCAACGCTTTCTAAAACAATAAAATGACCGACTGGACCATTGGTCGGACGGACAAAAGCAATTAATTTCCACCCGCCTACAAGGCTATTGTATAGTTCCTGCGGGCTTCCAGGATAACCTGCTCTCCAGGCAGGGAAACCATAGGAGTTTAATA
>JAOZVT010001003.1 GCA_025869455.1 Prosthecobacter sp. | reverse complement strand
ATGGTTCGCTAACGAGCCTGAACAACAGCCTCAAACACAATCAGGACCGTTAAGCCCCTTGCTTCTTTTTGCTAGGTTTGGCGGCCTTGGTATTGCCACTGGCGGAGGGGTGATCCGTCTGCTTGATCTTGGCAAAAACCTTTTTGGCAAAGGCACTGCTTTGCTCGGGCGTTTGGTCAGGTTGTTTCTCGACATGCGACCTAACCAATTCTTTGAACTTGCTGCGAGCTTCAGGGGAGAGGGAGGAGTATAGCTCCTTGCCATTTTCTCCCAGAAAGGAGGAGGCGCGGAATTTTCCGCCATTTTTTTGACTTGTTCCTTTGCTAGCAAGGCGGCTCGTCGAGCCATCCTTGGCCCCGACTCCAGGTGAAAGCTGCTGACCACCGTAGTGCATGGTGATGACTTCTGGGCCGACCATCATTTCAATCTTTGTTAGGCTAAGATCTGCGCCAGCGGCGGCGGTGATGAGCTTCCACCCCAGTTCGTTAGGCTCCTCAGAAACCAGGATTCTCTGCTGAGTATCCCGATCAAACACAGTGGCCACGGGGCGACCATTCACATAAGCGATGGCGGTCAGTTGCAAAGACTCCTCTAAATTCACCGAACGGGTGAAGGGAGAGTGCTCCATCATGGAATAGGAGAAATCCAGGTCCAGCGGCTGCGGGAGGTCAGTATCTCCCCCAGGCGTGTCATTGGCCTGGAGGCAGGAGATAGAAAAAAGGATGGCACCGAAGCGCGCGAGTGTCTTCATCGAAGGGGCTGGTGCTTCAAACGAAACAGCCCCGAAGGTCTATCAGCAGAAAATGCGAAAGCGAAAAAGTGGCCCATTCAGCCACCATTCCCTCACATCCGCCGGCGTCCATTCAGAGCCTGATAGAGCGTCAACTCATCCACATGATCCAGGCCGCCACCTGCGGGCATGCCCTGGGCCAGACGAGAGATGGCCAGCCCCTCAGCACGCAAGAGATCACTCAAATAACTGGCGGTGGCTTCACCTTCCACATCACTCCCCACAGCCAGGATGACTTCTTCTATCTGCAAAGCTTTGACCCGATCTAGCAAGGCCTCGATCCGTAAATCCTCCGGCGTGATGTTATCCAGCGGGGAGAGTTTTCCCCCCAGCACATGGTATAGCCCCATGAAGGCACCCGAACGCTCCAGGCGCAGGACGTCCGCCGCCTGCTCCACCACGCAGATGAGGCGGTGGTTGCGCTTGGTGCTGTGGCAGAGGCCGCATTCCTGATCCCGCTCAATGAAAAAACCGCATTCATCACAGGCCTGCACGCGAGAAGTGATCTCGCTAAGGCTGTCAATGAGAGGCTCGATCCGGCCACCATCCTGCATGAGCCAGAGCACCAGACGCTCTGCACTGCGTGGGCCGAGACCGGGCAGAGCCTTGATCTGGGCGATCATGCGCTGGAGGGGTGGTGGATAGTCGAGGGCAGGCATGGGAGGGAAAATGACGCTGAGTGCATAGAGCCTTCAACCAGGCATCCAGACAAGCGAAGAGTTTATCGCGGAGTTCGGGTTTATGAAGACAGATATGCTTGCAATCTACGCTGACTGGGCATCGTTCGTAACAACTTCCACCATGCTGAAACGAATCCTATTTACTCTCGCCTGCGCGGTCACGCTTGCCACTCAAGCCCAGGACCGTCCGCCGAACATCATCTTCATGCTCATTGATGACATGGGAGGCACGGATCTCGGCTGCTACGGCAGCAAGTATTATGAGACGCCGAACATTGATCAGTTGGCCAAGGATGGCATGAAATTCACCCAGGCCTATGCGGCCTGCACCGTCTGCTCCCCTACCCGTGCGGCCATCCTCACAGGTAAAGCCCCTGCCCGCCTCCACGTCACGGACTGGATTGCCGGACATCCGCGCCCGTTTGCACGCCTAGCGCTGCCAGATTGGACGAAGTATTTGCCAGAGGAAGAAGAGACCATCGCGGAAAGGCTGAAGACACGTGGTTACGCCACCGCCAGCATCGGCAAATGGCATTTAGGTGGTCCTGACCATTATCCGCAGAAGCATGGTTTTGATGTGAACATCGGCGGCACAGACCGCGGATCTCCCCCCAGCTACTTTTCTCCTTATAAGATTGATACCCTGCCCGACGGTCCAGACGGTGAGTTCCTGACGGATCGCCTAACCAATGAAGCGATTGGTTTCATCGAGAAGCACAAAGACGAGCCTTTCTTCATCTACCTGCCGCACTACGCCGTACACACCCCCATCATGGGCAAGCCGGAAGTCGTGGCTAAATACCAAGCGAAAGCGGCTGTCGGTGGTCATAGCAACCCGGTGTATGCCGCCCTGGTGGAAAGCGTGGATGATGGTGTGGGCCGCCTGCGTGAGACCCTGAAAAAATTGGAACTGAGTGAAAACACCATCTTTGTTTTCACCAGTGACAATGGTGGCCTGAGCCAGCAAGTCGGTGCTCAGGGCTGGAGACGCGGCCCGACTGATAACAGCCCGTATCGCCTGGGCAAAGGCAGCTCCTTTGACGGAGGGGTCCACATCCCGCTCATCGTCGCATGGCCAGACGTGATCGAAGCTGGCAGTGAATGCGACACGCCCGTCATCAGTTACGACCATCTGCCGACCCTCCTGGAAGCCACCGGCCCCCCGCTAAAGGAAGGTCAGATCGTGGATGGTGAATCGCTGATGCCACTGCTCACGCAAAAGGACATCCTCAAGCGCGATGCCATCTACTGGCACTATCCGCATTACCATCCCGGCAGTGCCACACCATACAGCGCCATCCTGGCGGGTGACTGGAAGCTCATCGAATTCTATGAAGATCAACACGTGGAACTCTACAATCTGCGTCGTGATGTCGGCGAGGCCGATAACATGGCCAGTGTAGAAACGGACGTGGCCGAGCAACTGCACACGCAACTGCATGAATGGCTCACCCAAGTCGGCGCTCAAATCCCCGAAGCCAATGAAGGCTTTGATTCAGAGAAAGCCTGGGACTCGGATCGTCAACCGAAGGGAAAGAAGAAGTAAGCTCCACGTCCCCAGTCTTCAAACCTATCACCTTCTGAGAGTCAGGGTACCAAAGCTGTTCCGCAGCGACGGCCCCTGACTCTTTTGCTTTGGGGCTCTCTATATAATACCGTGGCGAATATGAAATCCTTGTTCGTAGTCGCCGAGTTAAGGATTTCAGCCCTCTTTAATAGACGCTAAGTCTAAATTCACTCATCCTCCCCTGCACAGCAGGAGCCCTTGGCGATGTAGCAGTCATCACAGATATATTGATCCCCGACCTGTGTGCCCTCAGCTTGACCGCAGAACGCACAAAGGGATTTGGGTTCTTCGACTGGCTCAGGGGGGTGCGGCGGGGATTTGGAGTCGGTCATGGTTTGTCAATTTAGAGCAGAATGGTTCATCCGGGAA
>JAOZVT010001002.1 GCA_025869455.1 Prosthecobacter sp. | reverse complement strand
GACTGACTCGGCTGCGTCAAAAGAGCAAGCCCTCAACCACCGAAGAAACAGCCGCAGTTAAACCCGCCAGTGAAGACCCGGACCTGAAAGAAGCCCCTCTAGTGCTGAAGGCCGCAGATCACGGGGTAGGCCATTTGGTTCCCGATCTGATGCTGAAGGAAACAAGCGGTAAGGAGCAAAAACTCAGCGAGAGATTGGCTGGCAGCCAAGGGATGATCGTGGCCTTTTTCGGAGCCACCTGCCCGATCAGCGGTAAGCTAGCACCCGAATTGGCACGCCTAGAAAAGGACGCTGAAGCCATGCAGTTGCGGATGCTTTTAGTCTGTCCTGTCTCTACCGAAAGCGCAGAAGACATACAGGCTTTCATTTCCAAACATGGTCTCAAGTCTCCTGTGATTCATGACACCGAAGGCCAGCTTTCAGGAATCCTTGCCGCCACGACTACGACAGAAGTGTTTCTCTTGGATACCGCCCGTACGCTTATCTATCGCGGCGCGATCAATGATCAATACGGTCTGGGATATGCCAAAGATAAGCCTAACAAAACGTATCTTCGAGACGCCATCGCCAGCCTGCAACTCGGTCAGTTACCAGCCATCGCCGCCACGACGGCCCCGGGCTGTGCCTTGGATCAGAAGCAAGGGGTGATGGCGCAAACCGCCGTCACCTATCACAACCAAATCTCCCGCATCCTCCAGGCCAATTGTGTGGAGTGTCACCGTGAAGGAGCCGTGGGTCCGTTCAGCCTGCAAACATATGAGGATGTGATTGAAAACGCCGGCATGATCCGCAAGCAAGTGGAGCGTGGAGTGATGCCTCCTTGGTTTGCCGCAGAGCCGCCTACGGGCACCCACTCCCAGTGGATGAATGACGCCTCTCTCTCCAAACAGGACAAACAGGATCTGCTCACTTGGCTGGCAAGTGACCGCCCTTTAGGCAATCCCGTGGATGCCCCCAAGCCACGCCAATTCCCCACTGAATGGGCCATTGGAGTCCCAGATGCCGTGGTGCAACTGCCAAAGCCCATCGCCATCAAAGCCGAAGGTACCATGCCCTATCAGTTTGTCACTGCGACCACATCCTTTGAAGAAGATCGCTGGGTGCAAGGCTATGAGATCATGCCGACAGATCGCAGTGTGGTACACCATGTCATTGTGCAAGTTCACCCCAAGGGCACCGATGTGAGAGATCGTGGTGAGGGTCTAGAAGGTTACTGGGCTGCCTACGTTCCTGGAAATGCCTCGCATGTGTGGCCAGACGGCTTTGCCAAAAAGATCCCAGCAGGCGCAACCGTGAGCTTTCAGATTCACTACACGCCCAATGGCAAAAAGACCCACGACCAACTCAAGATGGGACTCGTTTTCGCCAAAGCACCACCGCGCTACATCGTCCATACCACCGCCGTTGCTCAGCCGAAGCTGAACATTCCCGCCGGTGAAGCAAACCATGTGGAAGTGAAAGAACAGACCGTCCCGAAAGACATGAATGTGATGGCTTACATGGCACACATGCATGTGCGTGGGAAAGCCTTCAAATTCGAAATCACACCTCCGGGAGGTCAAAGCGAAGTCCTCCTCGACATCCCGCATTACGACTTCAACTGGCAACTCCGCTACGACTATGCCGAGCCGCGTTTCATCAAACGTGGCAGCAAGATCAAGATCACCGCTATCTTTGACAACAGCGAGGGCAACCCCGCTAATCCTGATCCCACCCGCAATGTGCGCTGGGGGCAGCAGACTTTCGATGAAATGATGATCGGCTACTTTGAATACTACACCCCTAATACTGGCGGCGTAGCCATGGAGTAGGCGAAAGGTTTTGCCGGGCCAATGCGTTCGCTTCTGGATGCGCCCCACTTGTTTTATATATCTCCTCCTGAGTTTAGCTTCCGTCCATGCGGATATGATGAAGGATACCACGGTGAAGTTTCCTGAAAAAGGGGCTTTGCCCTCCAAGTATCCGCCAGATGTCACCGTACCGAAATCTATCCAGGCAGGAGAAGGCTGGAGCATCAGCGAAAACCCAACTCGATCTCTGGAACAAATCCGCACGGTTCAAGGTGTGATGCCTGCCGGGAAACTACCGCCGATCCCTGCCGACTGGACTTACCTGCCACGCACCCACAAGACACTCACTGAAGGTGGGAAACTCCACATCTTAGCCGTGGGAGACAGCATCGTGGCGGATACCATGCGGTCCGGCTGGGTGAACTTGGTTCGCGAAAAATACCCCAAGGCAGCGATCACCGCTCAAGTCTCCATGCGTGGCAGTACAGGATGCTGGTTTTACAAAGATGAAGATCGCGTCGCGAAACAACTAGCACCGCTTAAGCCTGACCTCATTTTCATTGGTGGCATCAGCCAGCGTGGTGACATTGAATCCATCCGCAGTGTCATTCAGCAGTTCAGAGCCAAACTGCCCAATGTTGAATTTCTCCTAGCGACAGGAGCGTTTGGCACCGCCGATCCACGGGTCTCTGAAGAGCTAGCCAAAGCCCAACACACCACCATGAATGCTTATGGCAGCGCCTTGAAAGAACTGGCTGAAAAGAAACACTGTGCCTTTCTGGATGTGACCACACCTTGGGCTGCCTACATCAACTCCACAGGGCTGCATCCACATGCATTCTATCGGGATCGTGTGCATGCGAATGCTGAAGGCGAGCAGATACTCGCCAAGATCTTCCTCAGCTTTTTCAGTCAGCCTTAGCACGAAGAAGTTTATAAGCTTCCTTCACTCCCCAATGGGTCTGAAGCAAAGCCTTGCGGGCTTGTTCGTGCGTGCATTGTGTGAGTTCAACAAGGATGCGAATGGCGCGATCACGCAGCTTCACATTGGAAGGATTCAGGTCCACCATGAGATTGCTAATCACCTTTCCCACCTTGGTCATGGCCAAGGTGGTGATGAGGTTGAGCACCAGCTTCGTTGCCGTTCCTGACTTCAGTCTTGTGGAGCCCGTGAGCACTTCAGGCCCTACGTTGGGAATGATCAAGACCTTCGGTTTCCAATCCTTATCCTGGATCCGTTTCACCGCTGGGCGAATGGCCGGATTGAAGCAAAGCAGAGCCGTGAAGGCTCCACGTCGATTAGCTTCATGAATAGCGCCCCACACAAAAGGCGTGCGTCCACTGGCCGCAATGCCGACCAAGACATCCTTGGGGCCTAACTGACGATGCTGAATGGCATTCCTACCTGCCTGTGCATCATCCTCCGCGCCTTCCACCGCACTCCAGAGCGCCTGACGCCCACCTGCAATGATCCCCTGCACCTGCTCTCGCGGGGCACGGAAGGTCGGCGGGATCTCGCTAGCATCCAAAACACAACTCCAGCCACTCGAGCCCGCGCCCACATACAA
>JAOZVT010001001.1 GCA_025869455.1 Prosthecobacter sp. | reverse complement strand
AAGCGCGGGCGTAATCAATGGCCGCGCTGTATTGGCTGTCACCACCGTGTTCCGTCTGAAATTTGGCTACATCCGGTTCAGGACCTTCGGGAAGCAGGGCGGGCTGATCTCCCAGCATGACGACAAAGGTTTCCGTCCCCGCTCCCATGCCTTTTTGCAGGCGTTGAGCTTCCACCAATCCTTTCTGCCAACCTTCCGTGCCCATGCTTTGGCTGGCGTCTAAGATGATGCCCAGGGCCTTTTTACCTGTTTGAGAAACCTTGGCGGGACCGGCCAGGGCGGCTAGGGCGAGCATGATCCCCAGAGCACGCACGACTAGGAGGAGTCGTTTGCGCAAACCTTCCATGGGGTGAGACGACTGACTTTCAAACCATAGCAACAGGGCGAGTGCCGGCAGAGCCAGTAGTAGAAGTTTAGGCGATTCCCAGTCCATGTGAGTGATACGTGGATGCTAGGGACAAATGACGAGGTTCCAAGCAGCAAGTGAGATGTGGGTGTTTCTTTGATGCAAACGGCGGCTTAGTCCACGTAGTGGAAGAGGATTGGAGGTCGCGAAACACCGACTTTTCACCTTTTAGTGAGATCATTCTGAGGTCTTGATCCTGAGCCTGCTACGGTTTATTTCCGCCCATGCATATTCCATCCCTCATTGAACAGAAGCGCGATGGCTCAGAGCTTTCAGCCGATCAGATCCGCGATATCATCACCGCCTACACACGCGGGGACGTGCCTGATTACCAGATGAGTGCGCTGGCCATGGCCATTTATTTCCGGGGGATGAGTGGTGCAGAAACGGCGTCCCTGACAGATGCCATGCTGCATAGCGGTGGGGTTTTGCAGTGGCCTGCGGATGCGCCCATGCGGGTGGATAAACATTCCACGGGTGGCATTGGGGATAAGACCTCTCTGGTTCTGGCTCCCTTGCTGGCCTGTGACGGTGTCTGGGTGCCGATGATTTCTGGGCGCGGACTCGGCATCACGGGAGGCACGCTGGATAAGCTGGAATCCATCCCTGGATTTAGGACTCAACTCAGCGAGTCAGAAATCTACAAAACCCTCCCCATCACCGGCTGCGTGATGGTGGGGCAAACGGCCAATTTATGCCCGGCGGATAAGAAACTGTACGCGCTACGGGATGTCACCGGCACGGTCCAAAGCATTCCCTTGATCACGGCTAGCATCATGTGCAAAAAGCTGGCGGAGGGGCTAAATCGCCTGATTTTAGATGTGAAGTATGGCTCGGGTGCGTTCATGAAAACGCATGAGCAGGCACATGAACTGGCGCAAAGTATGGTGACGGTGGGCCGTGCGCTGGGCGTGCGCTCCAGTGTGCGCTTGAGTCCGATGGACGAAGCCACGGGGGAGTCCGCAGGGAATGCGTTGGAGGTGATGGAGTGTGTGCGCTGCCTGAAAGGGCAGGGGCCGAAAGACCTGGAGGATATTGTGTTGGATCTAGCCTGTGCGGTTTCTATTTCCTCCAGGGCTGAACTGGCTGGAATGCTGCGGGATGGCCGTGCCTGGGCTAAGTTTCAACACATGGTGGAAGTGCAGGGGGGGAAGGCGGAATCCTTGGAACGGCTGCATTTGATCCATGCTGTTAGTGTCATTCATGAAATGAAGGCTCCGCAAAGTGGGGTACTCAAGCGTTTGGATGCGGGAACTCTTGGTCGGGCAGTTTTGGGACTAGGAGCAGGGCGTGCTAAGGCCAGTGATCCTGTGGACCCGGCGGTTGGAGTGGACCAAATGTGCAAGGTCGGGCAGGAGGTTCGGGCTGGAGATGTTTTGCTACGCATCCATGCACGCAGTCAGGCAGCGGCGGAACAGGCCGAGAGGGAAATAGCTGAAGGGGTGGAGATCGTCTGATGCGTGTCTTTCATTGATTCCTTTCACTCTCGCATTAGCGTGACCCAGTCTTAGTTTTGTCTGACCCTACTGATTCTCATCATGAAGAGCGTGCTCCCGCAGGCCGAATGCCGCGTTGGTATGCTCAGACGCTTTGGCTTGGCTCGGTGAGCTTGGTCATCAGTGAAATCGGGTTTGTGGGGGAGGTGACACCCCTGCTGAAATGGGGGACGGCGCTGCTCGTTTTCCTGTTTGGTTTGGAGCAGTGGGTTGGTCTGCGGGAATGTCGTAACTGGCGTTCGCATGTGCGGGATAGGGCTCTGCACTTGGTGGTGGCCGTCGTCACGGTGGTGCTCATGATGGCGCTGCTGAGCATCGAGTCCGCTTTGGGGGAGGTGAATAAGATCACTCTTCTGCTCTATGGCCTCGTCCAGGGATCCATATTTACAGCCTTGAATCTGCGTGCGCTGCGCCATCAGGCACGGCTCACGGCTCTGAAACTCCGCCCAGGCTGGCTGTTTATGGGTAGTTTTGCGCTCATCATTATCCTAGGCATGCTGATGCTGAAACTGCCTCGTGCGGTGGTGGATGGGGCGCATCTTTCTTGGCTAAATGCGCTGTTTACCAGCACCAGCGCGGTGTGTGTGACGGGGCTAGCGGTGGAAAATACGGCTCAGTTTTTCAGTCCCACGGGGCAGATCATTCTGTTGGGATTGATCCAGATCGGTGGACTGGGGATCATGACGATCACCTTTTACCTAGCCACCATGTTGTTTCAGGGCATGTCCATGAATGATCGTCAGTTGCTTGGCGAAATGATCTCGGAGAAGCACCTGGCACAGGTTTCCCATGCGCTGCGTTTTATCATTCTGTTCACTTTCATTTCGGAGGCTCTGGGCGCGGTCTGGCTCTTTTTCTCCTTACCCGTGGACCGTGGGTATTCTGAGCGTGTTTTCCAGGCGGTGTTTCATTCCGTCTCGGCATTTTGTAATGCGGGTTTTTCGACCCTGCCAGATGGCTTAGCGGATACTTGGGTTCAGGGAAATGTGAGTGTTCAGGCTGCGATTTCTACCCTGGTTATTTTAGGCGGTTTGGGCTCACTGGTCATTCGGGACTCACTGGCTTGGCTGCGTGCCTGGGTGCGGCGGAAGCGTGATCCTGCCAATCCGCGTGCACGTCTCCGTGTGCATACTCGTCTGGTTTTGTGGATTACTTTTGTGCTCTTGTTTGGGGGGGCGTTAGCCGTCTTGGCCAGCGAGTTTTTCATGCATTCTGGTAAACAAAACGGAGGCATGTTGCTCACCGCTTTTTTCCATTCCATGACGGCACGCACGGCGGGTTTTAACACCGTGGATATGGGCAGTTTAGGGGCGGTTTCGGTGCATATTCTCATGCTTTTGATGCTGATCGGTGGTTCTCCTGGCGGTACTGCCGGTGGCATGCGTACCACGGTTTTTGCCATTTCAGCTCTGCATCTATGGAATCAACTGCGCATGATTCCTCATCTGGTCTTGTTCCGCCGCCGTCTGCCCAGTGAAGTGGGTGG
>JAOZVT010001000.1:228-3430 GCA_025869455.1 Prosthecobacter sp. | reverse complement strand
ATCTGAGTAATGCCCGTCAGGAATTTCTCCCCCACTCTTGAGGAGATTGGACTCAAACAGCTCATTCACAAATGGTAGAGAAACCGTGTTGTGGGGAATCCCAAACTGCTGGCAATGCCAGATCGCCAGCATGATCTCCTTGTCGTTATGCTTCGATCCATAATCAAAGCTGACCGCACCCACCACTTCATGATGCTGGCGCGCCCAGTAGAGAGCGACAGTGGAATCCAGACCGCCGCTAAGGAGGATGATGGCTTTGGACATAACTAATGAGGGGTTGTTGTAGCTCTCGATGAAGCAGACTTTGGACCGAAGCAGCTACGGATCACCTCTTCCCAGCACATCTGCTCCACGCTAGCACTTTTTGCCATCAATCCGACGCCGACGATAAACCACGGCTAACAATCCACCAAAAAGGAGCAGCGCACGGCTGGGTTCAGGCACCGCCTGGAAATACAGGTCGCCAAAATCTCCACTCGTGCTGCCATTGCCGAGGTAAAAACTACCTGTGAGGCCGCTGGCCAAATTGGTATAACTAAGACCTGCGGTGATCAACCCATTGGAGTCCACCGTCAGACCCTCCCACTCAAAGGCAGAGGTCGCGGAGGAATCCAGAAGCTTGTACCAGCCATACTCCCCGGTGCCGCCAAAGTCGAAAACATTGCTGCCGGTGAATGCAATATCAGAACTCTCATTCAGGGTACCTGTGACCAAAAGCATGTCACTGCTGCCGAATGAGGCAACGCTGCTACCCGCTGCTGCCAGATCAAACGCCAAGGTCGAGCTGTCAAAAGTCAGGCCCGAAGAATTCGCTCCCGTAGCACTAGCGATGCTGAACTCCAGAGTCTCAACAGGAGACGAAGCATCTCCAGGAGAAAGCGTCCCCATGATGGTAGCACGGCTGCTAGCTCCTAATTCAACCCTGCCAATACCGCCAAAAGTGGCGGCTGTCGAAATGAGGATTGGACCTGAACCTGTGGCAGAGCCTGAACTGTTATTCGCCAAGAGGATACCCGCATCCACCGTGGTGCCCCCCGTGTAGGTGCTAGCTCCGCTGAAAACCTGTGTTCCATCTCCACTCTTCACGACGGCAAGGGTGCCATCTGTGCCGCTGCCATCACCATCCCGCAGCGTTCCGCTATAGGACTGAGTGGTTCCGGTCGCGACATTCACTCCCAAGGTGCTAGTGGCAGCGCTGCCGGATTCATTTTCGACAATGCCTGATCCACCTGTGCTGCTGAGGCCACCGACGGTTTCGCTTTGATTGTTCAGGCGCAGAATGCCTGTGCTGGAATTGAAGGTTACGAGGCTGGTATCGGCAATCTGATCACTATTGGTCAGACGAACGACATCGGTGCCAGAGCCATCGCCAATGTTGAGATTGCCGCTGACAGCATTGATGCCTGCCGTTTTGGCCAGAATGAGGGTGCCGCCCGTCACGGTGGTATCTCCCGTGTAGGTATTGGCAACGGTGCCTGTCAAAGTCTGACTGCCCGTCCCAGCCTTGGTGAAGGAGGTATGGCCACCGCCACTGCCATCTTCAATCACCCCATCAAAGGTACCCGTGCCGTTGTTGTAACCCACCGTCAGCGAACTGTTGTTAGCAGAACTACTCGTGATTTTTCGCTTGTCACTTGTGGTCGCATTGTTGGGCGAAGTCCCCAGATTGACGTAGCCATTCAAGGCATTGACGGTCTGGCTCACACCTTCGAGATACAGGGTGCCTACATCGTTGCCAACACTCGTCGCTGTGTTGGTGGAATAATTGCCGACTTGAAGATCGCGAGTGATGGACAAGGCATTGTCCGCAGCGAGTTTGAGGGTCGAATTGTTCTGAACGACAACGTTGCCAATTTCATTGTTGCTGGCACTCAAGATGCCGACCCCACCGCCATGTACCGTTAAGGCACCATTGTTGTTTTTAATGGCTTCCGTGATGTTGACGATCCCAGTACCGCTAGCCGAAATGATTAAAGAGGATGAATCTGAACCTGTACGCTGGATGAGACCAACATTCAGAACAGCACCGGAACTAGCCCCGAGGCGATAACTGGTGGAGCCTGAGAGAGTAATGGTTCCAGTAATGGTGTTGTTGCCGCTACTGGAGGTTATCGAAGGACTGTAAGAAGCCGAAATACCATCGCCTGGTCCGACGAGGACGATATTCTCTGCGGTGGTGATATTACCACTCAGAGAAAGAGCACCACCGGTGGACGTGGAGCCGTTGACATTGATCACCGTATTTCCAGCCGTTGAACCTAGTGCTGAATTATTAGAGATCGCGACGGTGCCTTGGGAAATGTAGGTGACACCCGTGTAAGTATTCGCACCCGACAGATTCAGCGTTTTGTTGCCTGTTTTGGTAATGCCTGAAGCTCCATTGCCATTGTCCTGAATGACGCTGGAAATGGTGATGGCGTTGTTCGCGGCATTCACCACGAGTTCTTGATCCGAGCCTATCGTAAGCGTGTTCGTGCTGATCGTCCAAGTGCCCGTCCCGGCATTCAAAAGGCCATTCACTGAAAAAGCGGAACTTCCCAGAGCCGTGGTACTCGAACTACCCGTGTAGCGAATGGTGTTGGCGGAAACTGTGCCGGGAACAGTGCCAGAAGCAGCTGCCAGATCATAATTGATCAAACCTGTCGTATCTGTCAGGGCTGCGGCGGTTGCGGCGGCAGTACCCGTATAGCTGGTGATCGAGCTACCGCTGAAAGTCGCGTACTTGGTGGAAGCACCCGTGCCAATGCTGGCCCACGTTCCAATAATGCCCGAAGCCTGATTGGTGGAAAGGTTGGTCTGAGTCGAAGTCACCGTCCCCGCCCCTTGCACATTCAATGTCGCACCAGCTTCACGGGTGAAAGTTCCCGTATTCAAATCCAGCGTGCCCCCCGTAGCGACATTCAAAATCTGCGCTCCAGCGATGGTCAGGTCTGAACTCACCGTCGTTGTTCCAGAAGTGGTATTCACCGTAATGCCGCCATTACTGCTGGAAAGGTAGAGTGTCCCCCCTGTGAAAGTCGGGCTGCCTTCATCAATGATGAGGATACGCCCACTCCGAATGCCATTGAGGGTCACCGTATAACTGCCCGTGGCGTCTGTGCCGGCGGAGAAATACAGATCGTCCTTCAGCGTGGTGGTTGTATTGGACGTGGAACTGGTCCCTGCAGAATTGCTAGACCAGAAAGTACTGGTTCCCCAAGTT
>JAOZVT010001000.1:0-218 GCA_025869455.1 Prosthecobacter sp. | reverse complement strand
CTCCTGCCGTAGTGCTATTCCCATCCCAATACAAAGTTGCAGCGTTCATCTGCGGCAGCGCCAGCAGAGCTAACAGGCTCAAAACCTTGGCGATCGCCTTGGGCTTTTTAAAATGTGACGTCGCAAAAAAGTGAGGGGTTTTCATGGCCAAACGGGGGGATTGGAAAGAAATTAAGTTTAAAATAAATGCAATGTAATCACAAGAATATTAACAAATA
>JAOZVT010000999.1 GCA_025869455.1 Prosthecobacter sp. | reverse complement strand
CCGGCCGTGCCTGACGTCGCGGATACTGACCAGCACTCTCCAGTCCCCTTTACTGCTCATTCCCCTGCCCTCCTTTCCATGTGAGCGACACCCAAGAAGCTAGAGACTGCTGCAGGCGGCGCTTCCAAACGATGTACGTGTTGTATTCCTCAAAGGCCCATTGAGCCGACCCAGCGCGGCCATAACACCTGTGAAAGTGCAGGGCGCGGGCTGCATTGGTGCGCAGTCTTGAGAGGTGCATTAAGATCATGAGTTGGATTGTGATAAACATACGGAGTCCTTGCGTGCGGTGCCCTCTGACCGGACAGGCCACGGCCTAACCAATTGAATCAAAGGAATACCATTCCTTTGGCGAAACGGAGTGCAGCCATATGTTGCCTTGGTTGCCGAGCCGTCCGGCAGTCTTGTCATAAGCCCTTTAGGGTTTGGCTCTCAGGCCAAAGGAATTTTCTGCATTGCGTAGCTGAAAATTCCCGTTGATAAGCTGACAGGCTCGGCGTGAAGCCGTTGTTACAGGCTGAACCTAGCTTAGCAAAGCGCACGTTAAGGCGGAGCCGTGGCCACATCGTCAGCCGTGCGGGTTCCTCGGCATTGACCTGGTGCAAGAAGGCCTTCGGCCATCCGAAAATCAGCTTGCCAAATACTTAATATGCCCTAAATAAAAATCACGGTTCGCATAGAGGAATGACCAGTGAAATTGATAGACTTATTGTTATGCTACGCCCGGCAATTTCAAGAATCGGCGGAAGAATTAAAAGACACCGTGAACATCAAAGATCGTGGTTCACGACTCAACGAAATGAAAGAATACTATCGTTTGTTAGGCGTGCATTTGGAGAAAATCCAAGACGAGCATTTCCGGAAAAATCCAGCTCAAGCAGTGAGACGGGCGATCTTTCGAGAATGGAGCCGAAATGGCTACGAAAATCCCCATGATAAATCTAGGGACGAAACTAAAACTTGACAACGAGAAGAATTTCCATTCATTTCCCTAACACGTTGGAAATGAACGTGTTAATATGTTAATAACATCGTTATATTCCTTATATTGGATAAGCATAATCACGACAAGAAAACGAGTGTATGTAATGTTAAATGTTGAGGTAATGGTTCACACGAATTATGGAAAGTCAAACCCTGACTGGTCCTGGGTCAGATCGTACGCAATACCGGGCTTCTTGTGTTCTGGATTAGGACCGCCGCTTTCAGGATCAAGATACCAAGGCGTCAGAGGTTCAACGGGTTCGTGAGTCTTGGGGGTTGTACTGGCCCTTGTGAGTTTCAGGAAGGCTTCTTCAAAAGCTCTGGTTTGCTGGGCCTGCTGATAGGCATCCGTCATCTCTACCACTTCTTCCATGGTCCAGCGGTGCTTATCCAATTCAGCGGCTTGCACTGGCGTTTCCTTCAATGACTGGTGCTTCCGGCAGTAGTTGTAGCTCATGAAGCTGATAGCCATCATGTGACAATGGTTTTCCAGTTTCTTGCTGAATCCGTTGGTCAGACGGGTAAACCGCCTATTCTGCATTCTCATGGTGAGGTTAGAACGCTCAACGTAAGACGTGCTGACTCGGCTCATGTCAGGGCTTCCCTGTCTCACCACTTTACGAGAACCCACGCAACGCTCAAAACCGTCTTCACCCTTCGCATAGATTTTGACAAGCTGGGCAAAATCTACATCTCCAAACGATGTTCCCACGGCGAACTCATAGGATGCAAGGCCGTCGGTGGTGATTTGTACTTGGTTCGGCATACGCTTGGCAAGATCGTAGCAAAATTCAATGGCAACGGCCAAAGACCTTTCTCCAACGTGCCAGCATGGAATCAGCTTGGTATCGGCACAGAGGCTTGTCCATGTCCACACATCGCCCTCATGCTTCTGTTTGGCGGAAGCTTTCGCCTTTTCTTTGCAGCCAACGAACGACCAGATTTCATCCAGTTCAATCACCTTGCATGGCAGGTTCATCATGTGCTTGTCCTGATAATCCTCGCACGCCTGCCCTGCCTGAACAACCAGCTTCAAGATCGAGTTTTTAGCGGCTCCCGTCATTCGGGTAGTGCTTGCCACACTGTTCCCTTCCACAAGGCAGCGGAGAATTGAAGCGCGTTTCTCGGTGGTGAGCTTTTCCATATTGCTTTATGTGAGCACCTGCCTTAAACTGCTGGTGCGAAATGGTAGAGAATGAGGGGGAGACGAGAGTCGAACTCGCATCGTACATCTGGCTAGGTGCAGGCTCTGCCGTTGAGCTACTCCCCCGTAATTGGGTCCCGGAGCCGCCGTCCCGTCGAAAGTTGGGCGGCTCCGGGTTTTTATTTAAATCCAGTCTTCTTTGAGTTTGAGAGAGCCAAAAACGGCCCTCCCATCTTGTTTTTCGGTTAATACCCGCTCACTAGCGGCGAGCCTTTTCAAAGTCACAGAGACGGCGCTGTTAAAGCTCGCCACATTGCTGAAACCCTGGGAGTCAAAGCCAAGCTCTTTCAGTCTCTCAGCGAGTGGAGTTGCAGTCCACCAAGTGACCTCAGAATCGAGGATGTGGAGAAGCGCATCTGTCATGCCCATATCCTCCGGGATTCCAGAGGCCACATCCGGCTCACGGATAATGGACAGAGCATATTCAACGCCCCTTATTTTCGCATCCAGAGTTTTCTGCTGTCCTTTCAGGAACGAAAGTTTTTGCTCCAATTTTTCTGTCTCGGTGGCCATGCACCATCCTAGCACGCCAGATGTTTAGCGTCAAAACATATTTGTTTATTTCTTCTAAACAGGGTTATTTCTTCGGGTCTGCCTTGTTCAGGATCTTTGCGAACACCCCTTGGGCAGACTTCACCCCTGCCTCAGCCGCTCCCGGCTTGGCTTTACGAGCTGCCTTTTTTGCAGCTTTCTTGGAACGATCTGTCATAGTATCAAAGTCGGTTCGGAAGCGGTATTGACGTGTCTCGCATTCTCCCAAATACTACGCTCAATTGAGGGGAAGCTATGACAAAGACTGTTCAACTCCCATTCGGTAAATTCAACCTCTTTATATGAACCCCCAGGAAGCACTATCTCAGCTTGAAAATGCGTTTCAGATACCCAAACAGGCCACTTTAGAAGTGGACGGTTCGCTTCTTTCCAGCGGTGAAGCATCATGGGTAGAAGGTCCCCACGGTCAGCGAGGTAGGTTCGCAAATGATATTCGAGACGCGCTCCCGATACCCCTTCCAGGGCGAAAAGCCATCTTGAAAATCGCGGGTACCGCTGTCGCCATTCCTGTTCTAATCTCCACATGCCTCGAAGGAGGGCATTATCACTTTGATACTCAAAGAGGATAAAATCAGGAGATGAGTGAAGAGAATGCGGTTCAGTAGTTAAGGACATGTGAGCAGGTCCTCACCAGGGAAGATCGTGGAAACACTGTTCGGAAGAACAATTTATAATTTCCACAATTAGACTAACCCA
>JAOZVT010000998.1 GCA_025869455.1 Prosthecobacter sp. | reverse complement strand
CATGATGCACAGCCTCCAGGTAGTCTGGATAAAGGGGTACCCATCCTGTGGCGCGCAGCTTGGCATTGGAAACTCGCTTGTGTGTCCAGCCACGTTTGCGGTTGGGATCCGGGGCTTTCTCTGATGGTACGGGCAGGCCAAAAAGTGGAGCTAGTTTCTCTAAACAAGCACGCTGAGTCATGCGCGCATCATCCACAACATTGTAGATGCCATGGAGCCTCTGAGTCACCAAATGAACCAAAGCGGCAGCGGCATCATCGGCATGGATTTGATTGAGCAGGCGTCCATCGGGCGCTCTTTCATTCACTTCGATGCCGCTCTTTCCTTCCAGTAGATTCTTCAAGACGAAGGATCTCCCCGGTCCATAGATCCCGGCCAAACGCGCCACGGCTCCACCTTGCTCCAAGGCTAGTTTCTCGGCGGCCAAAAGGAGGCGACCCGTTTCTTTGTCTGGGTCTGTGGAGGAATCTTCATCCACGTCGCTGCCGTCTGCTTGGGGATAGACACTGCTGCTGCTGGTAAAAAGAGGAAAGGCCTGTGGAAAAGCCGCCAACAGATGGGACATGCCATCCACATAAACAGCCTGATAGCTGGGCGGCCCACCTTTGCCGGAGCTGGCGCAGTGAATGAAGGCCTCAGGTGACCAGCTATCCTTTGATACGTCTTCATCAGCTCCCTGGCTTAGGGGTTGCAAATGGAGTGCCTTCATCGCCTCAGCGTTACTGATATCACAGGCCATAACCCGCCAGGGCTTGACTGAAGCCAGGCGTGTCGCTGAATCAGGCGAATGCGTGAGACCAATGACCTCATGCCCAGACGCATGAAGGAGATCGGCGGCGCGTTCACCGACGAATCCACAACCTACTATGAGGACTCTCATGAAGATTTGCGCTGGTTTTGATAATAAGAGAGGAGTCCCTGCACAACACCGCCGACATAGTCTTCAATGGCGCTGGTTTGCAGCCTGCCTCCGATGAGGGTGCGACCCACGTAATGTCCGACCAAGAGGCGGCGATAGGTTTCCTCATGGTTCATGACAAAGGGCTCTAAATAGACGACGGGACATTGGTACAATCGATTGGCCAGCAGGTTTCGTGCATAAACATACGGGTTCGTGCCAGCTTTGCGCGCATTCGGTGTGGTGTAAACGTACGCGGGCAGTCCCGTGACACGGGCCATACCTTCTGCTACGGAGGTCGCCAGCGGGATTTCTTCCTCATGAATCCGGCTAAAAAGCCGCTGTAACATTTCAAAACGGACATCCTGCTGCTCAAGTTCCACAGGGGCATAACAACCGTTTACCAAGACGTGGAGATGGTTTTGATGGGAAAATTGGGGGGCATCCGAAGGCCCCCAGGCTTCCGCAATGAAATGCAGGCAGAGAACCATGTCGGGTTTGATTTTCCGATTCACCTTGTCCGCACGGGCATGGATTTCACTGACCCGGTAAAATAGCTTCTCGGTTTGCCACTGTACGGTGATGATCTTGGCATCTCCCTGCAAGCCAGCGTAAGAAGTCGCAGGCGTCAGTATCCCATACTCTTTGAGTGTCTCAGTAGCGACTCCGACAAAATTCTCGGGGCGCTGCTCCGTAACAGGCTGGGGCTGGTCGCGAACCAGGGTCACGACGGCACCTAGTGCCTCCAGACGTTTTTGTAAAATCTGGGCAGTCAGAAGAGAGAGATCACCCTCCTTGATAATTTCTCCGGGCTTAAAACTCAGAAAACGCTCCTCCATCTGCCCCCACTGCCCGCCGATGTGACCGGGGTCCAGTGCGATGTGAAGATCACTCAAAGGAGGACGCCCCCGGAGGGCTGGCAGATCGGACGCACGACGCCAAACAGGCAGCGGCGGAGAAGCCTCTTCCGAGGTGGCCGCACGAAAAGAAAGCGAAAAAGTCGGCTCCGAGGGATCCCCTGTCGGCACCAAAAGTGCGTCAGAGGTGATTTCAAAAGGGGGCGGCAGGCCATTTTCAGGCGAATAAATCTCTGACCAAGCTGTTTCAAATTCCTCACGGGAAAGGGTGCCTGCATAGGCTTTGAGGGCCGACCAATCAGGCACTTTACCGAGCGGAGTCACCTTGGCGAAACGGATGGGATCTAGAGGAAGCGGCTCAGAAGCCGCTTCCTGCCCAGAGACATAGGCAGCGCTGCCGAGCAGCCCCGCCAGCCATAAACTGCCAGATTTGAAAAGGAACGTCATGATGCATCCTAGACTTGATGCACCCCGCCATCATCTACTAAGTGAGGTCATGCCCGACGTTCCTGACGAATCGCCCTCCCCCGAACTCTTCCGCATCCTCTTCCTAGGAGACATTGTGGGCGAACCTGGCCGAAAGGCAGTGATTGAGCTACTGCCCAAGCTACGGGAGGAACTGGATGTGGATTTTGCCATCGTGAATGGCGAGAATTCCGCCAATGGCCGAGGCATCACCCCAAAGATCGCCATCAGTCTCATGCGGGCCAAGGCGGATGTGATCACCACGGGCGACCACATCTGGGATCAAAAAGAGATTGTCCCCTTCCTGAGTGATGAGCCACGTCTGCTGCGCCCCATCAACTACCCAGAAGGAGCGCCAGGCAATGGTTCGCTGATTTTACAAACCAAGAAAGGCAAGGTGGGCGTGATCAATCTGCAAGGTCGCACTTTTATGCGCGAGCCCCTAGAAAACCCCTTCCCCTACATCACCCGAGTGGTGGAGGAAATGCGGAAAGAAACACCCCTCATTTTTGTGGATTTCCATGCCGAAGCGACCAGTGAAAAGGTGGCCATGGGCTGGCATTTGGACGGGATGGTGTCTGCGGTCATCGGCACACACACTCACATCCCCACAGCGGATGAACGGGTACTCCCAAAGGGGACAGCTTTTCAGTGCGATGCTGGTATGTGTGGACCGCTGGACTCCATCATTGGCAGCCAGATTGAGCCAGTCCTGGAAAAATTTCACACTCATCTTCCCACCAAATTTGGTGTGGGACGCGGAGCCGTGCGGCTTAATGGTGCACTGGTCACTGTGAACCTTGCAACAGGTCTCGCCGTTTCCGTTGAGCGGATCTCCCGCATCTGGGAAAATCCATAAGCCCGACAATTAAAAAAGGCCGCTGGATGTACCAGCGGCCCTTTCGCAAAGGATGCTACGGAGGAAGCGGTTTATTCCTGTTCAAGCAAAATGGCAGAGGTGCGGAAGGCACGCTTGTTACCAGTGACTGGCACCTTGATCTGACCGCCACCGATGATAGCACCCAACTCATCATCCTGAAGGATCACACCCGTAGCAGCGGCTTTACCCGTCGGCAGAGTCAGGGTTCCGGTGAAGCTGCCGTCAGCTTTGCCAAACTTACCTTTCCAAGTCACTGACGAATCGGGTGCTGTGGCTTGGAGATTGAATTTGCTGTCGAGAGTGAACTGAGTCGGCAACACGGGCGCATCGTTTGGA
>JAOZVT010000997.1 GCA_025869455.1 Prosthecobacter sp. | reverse complement strand
CACTTCATTTTCTGTCAGAGCAAAGGCACTGATCTCACCCTTGGCACAGCGGGGGAGATACTTGGTTTTTTGCTCCTCAGTACCGAACAAAATGAGGGGCTGCGGTGCGCCAATGGATTGGTGGGCAGAAAGCAGCGCCGCTAGGTTGCCACATTCACTGCCCAGCAGCATGGCGGCCCGTGAGTAGTTGGTTTGGGAGAGTCCTAGGCCGCCGTATTTGACTGGAATCTTGATGCCGAAAGCACCCAGTTTGGCCAAGGCTTCAAGCAGATTGTCAGGGATTTCTCCGGTGCGGTCAATTTCGTCCGGGTCCGCAAGTTCATCTAGAACATGACGGAGGCGGGTTAGGAAAGCATCCCCCTGATCTTTGTCTTCCTGAGACTGCTTGGGAAATGGGACCAGTTGATCAAAGTCCGGGGTGCCAAAGAATAACCCGGCGGCCAGTCCGGTATTGTTGCGTTCATCACGTGCGGATTCCGCCATTTCGAGGGCGGCTTTTTGCCCAGGGGACATTTTTGACATGTCAATCATGGCGGCAGGAGGTGGGGCGAGTTCAGTTTTCATAAAGGGGGAGAATGATGGTTGTTGATGCGGTTTCTTATCATTGGTTAGACGTGTTAAAGTCTAGCTGGTTCAAAAGCATTGGGCGTAGGCGTGCTGACGGAGAGCATGCGCAGCTCGGTCATGGCATTATCCAAACCAAAGTCATGCAGCCAGGTGAGGGGGCCACCTCTGAAGGCGGGGTAGCCCGTGCCGAGAATCATGGCGAGATCGATGTCACGATCATCTTTTGTTAGGCCTTCCTGGGAGCAGCGCGCGGCTTCATTGCTCAGGAGCAAGGATAAGCGGTGCTGCACGTGTTCCACCATGCTGTGGTTCAGTCCTTTGGGGGTTGCTGGGTGCTTGCCTTTCTGGTGTTTGTAGAAGCCTTCTCCAGATTTTTTACCCAGCTTGCCTTGGGCCACCATGTGTTCCAGGAGGCTGGATTTTACCAGTCGCTCAGGGAAGGCAGCACACAGGGTGTTGCCTACATGGACGGCTACATCCAGGCCGATTTCATCCAGCAAACGCATGGGTCCCATGGGCATGCCAAACTCCAGCATGGCTTCATCGATGACCTCGGCAGAGATGCCGCTTTCATGCAGACGAACGGCTTCCATCAGGTATGGCATGAGGATGCGGTTAACCACGAATCCGGGACTGTCTTTGACGACGATGGGTGTTTTACCCAGCTTTTGGACAAAGCTCACGGCGGTGGCAATGACGTCATCTGAAGTATGATCGGTTATGATGACTTCAACCAGCGGCATGCGATGCACGGGATTGAAGAAATGCAGGCCGATGACGCGTTCAGGATTCGGTAAGCTGCAGGCCAGTTCATTGACGGACAAGGCGGATGTGTTGGTGGCCAGGATGGTGTCTGGCCCGGTGCGTTTGGCTAAATCAGCGAAGATCTTTTTCTTCAGGGCCATGTCCTCTGTCGCCGCTTCAATGACCATGTGATAGCGGGTCAATGGAACGCGGGTGTGTTCTGGAGTGAGTCTGTCCAGGGTATCACGCATGTCACGGCGGGTGATGGCGTGACGTTTGATGCCTTCTTGCAGCAGGCCCTGCACACGGCTTAACCCTGCCGCGAGGGACTCCATGCTGATGTCTTGCATGAGCACGTGGTTATTCCGGCTAGCGATCCAGTGAGCAATGCCTGAACCCATGACGCCCGCACCGATCACGGCGACATCGTGCACGGGGAGGGCTACGCCACGCGGGTAAGGTTTTTTGGAGGCTTCTTCATGACGGAAGAAGAGGTCAATCAAGTGCTCCGTCTCAGGCGTCAGTGCGAGATCTAGAATGGCATGGCGTTCGATATCAAGCGCCTTGTTCAAGGGCAGCACGGAGGCCGCTGTCGCCACCTCAATGGCGCGAAGGGGGGCCTGATATAAACCACGGGTTTTTGCCATCACTTGACCGCGTACATAATGGGCTAGGCCGTGACGTATGCCGGGCAAGCGCCAGAAAGCATGACTGAGGTGTGGTGGGCGCTCAGGAAGACCTTTCGTGAGCATCTGACGTGCCGCATCTTCCAGGTGTTCGCGCGGGGCTATTTGATCTACCAGCCCCAGGCGTTTGGCGGCTTTGGGTTTGAGCTGTTTGCCGCTGACAATGAGGCTGAGAGCGGTGGGTAATCCTAGCAGTCGAGGCAGGCGTGTGGAGCCGCCCCAAGCGGGAACGAGACCGATCTGTGTCTCGGGTAATCCAAGGCGTGTGGAGTCGCTGTCGCTGGCGATGCGGGCATCACACGCGAGCGTGAGTTCCAAGCCACCGCCGACACAGGCCCCGTGAATCAATGCGATTTTAGGAAGGGGCAGGGAGGCGAGATGGTTGAAGACCTTTTGCCCCATTTCGATCAGGGTTTCGACCTTACGAACGGGGGCTTTGCGCACGGCTTTGAGATCGGCACCAGCAATGAAGATTTTTTCTTTGCCACTGCGGATGACCAGGGCTTTGACCGTGCTGTCACGGCTGATGGCATCCAGGCAGAGATCAAACTCCCGCAGCGTAGTTTCATTCCAGACATTGGCGGCGCTGCCGAGCATGTCGAAGGTGATCCAGGCGGTGCCATTTTCATCCGTGATAAGGCGAAAATGACTGAGAGAAGTGACCCGATTGGTGGGGGTAGGTGGCTGGGGGATAAAGACATCCTTATCCGCCACGATGTTTTCGAGCAGATGTGAGTTCATGAGTGTATTGAGTTTGATGGTTCATTCGTTAGACGCGTTCAAGAATAGCGGCTCCACCCTGGCCTCCGCCGATGCAGAGACTGACTAAGGCACGGCGACCTTGGGTTTCGTGAAGTTGATCCAGCGCGGTCAGGACGAGCCGTGCGCCAGTAGCTCCAACGGGATGACCTAGGGCGATGGCCCCCCCCCGTGGATTCAGGCGTTCTTCGGGGATCTCTCCTAGTGGTGCATCCAGGCCTGCGCGGCGGGCGCTGGCGGGGTCTTTGATGCATTGCAGGACGGCCAGCACCTGGGCAGCAAAGGCTTCATTGATTTCCACCACATCCATTTCGTGCAATTGTTTGTTAGCGCGATGCAGGGCGGCATCCATGGCGCGGACTGGCCCCAAGCCCATGCGGCGTGGATCACAGCCTGTATAGGCGTAGTCCGTGAGACGGCCTAGGGGCTGCCAGCCATGACGTTTGACAGCCTCTTCGCTAGCCACCAGCATGGCCACGGCACCATCGGTAAGCTGGCTGGAATTACCTGCGGTGACAGTGCCGTGGTGGCGGTCAAACATGGGTTTGAGTCGAGCTAGTTTTTCCAGGGTGGAATCACTGCGTATGCCATTGTCTGTGGGCACGGCTTCCACGGAACGGCCCATCACATAGAGGGGGGAGATTTCAGCCTGAAGACGGGTGGCTGCGGCGAGGGCACGCTGAT
>JAOZVT010000996.1 GCA_025869455.1 Prosthecobacter sp. | reverse complement strand
ATTATCACTGTGCATGCAGATCCCCTTAGGAAATAACAATAATAGTTAGATTAACCAGAGGGTAATCTGGTGTAAGCTGACGCACATTGCATTAAATTTATAAAAATACCCGATCAAAACTAAATGGATTTGATTGAGCATCTGAAAAAGGCTGAATCACCCTTCATTTACTACTGACTCTTTTTCATTCTAATAAATGAATGGTTTTAACGCAATGATCTCAGGCATTTAAATGGTTATGATTTAACAAAAGTAATTAAATATTTTTAATTCATAAAAAATTTTATTGCATGCTTATTTGATCATGGAATTCCGACCTCCATTAGCTAAGATAAATAATCCTGTGACAATTCAGGTGTTTTTAGCCCATTGATTTTGCCATTGCTCATGCACCATCTTGATTTGAAGGCTAAAAGGGACATGTTACCTGAAATGTCGGATTTTTCTGATGAGATTGTCATTGTAGGGGCAGGCCCAGCGGGATGCACCCTTGCCGCTATGTTGGCCCAGAGAAAAATCCGGTGTGTTGTCTTTGATGACGATAAGCGCCCAGAACTTTTGGTGGGTGAATCACTCATTCCCGGCGTTGTCCCTGTTTTCCAACAACTCGGCCTAGAAGATCGGATTGCGGCTATGTCCACCCGCAAACCTGGGGCCTCATTCTTTGTCACTGATGATGGACCGCGACTTCACTTTAGCTTCAAAAATGTCGAGGGACATTTACCCCCCTACTCCTACAATACCCCAAGGCCTGAATTAGATAACCTCTTGAGACTTCGGGCAGAAGAGCTCGGTGCCCGTTTTGTACACACTAGGGCAGAATTAGAACCCTGCACGATTGATGGTGTCCCTTCAATTCAACTTTCCTCAGCTAGTCTAGAACAAGCAGGGCTCAATCCTAATGGCCGATACTTTCTCGTGGATGCCTCAGGTCGCGCACGGACTTTTTCACGGGTCATGAATATCCCTGCTATCCGGGGTGGACGCGATGATGTTGCCTATTTTGCTCATTTCGAAGACTTTGATCACGATGAGGTGGAAACTGGTCAAGTCATCATCTCCGTACTTCGGGCAGGCTGGAGTTGGCGTATTCCCCTGCCTGGTCGTCTATCGGTAGGAATCGTGGTCAATAAGGAGCATGCGAAGACACTGGGGAAGACGGCGGAAGAGAGGCTAGAAAACGCCATCCGACAGGAACCTATCCTCGCCGCCAAAGGCAGTCGCGCACGTCGTGTAAGTCCCGTCATGACTTACACCAACTACCAGCTTCTTTCTGAGCAAGGGCATGGCCCAGGCTGGGTGTTGCTAGGAGATGCGTTCGGCTTTGTGGACCCCATGCTTTCACCAGGGCTCTTCATGTCTTTAGAAGGAGCGCGCTTGTTAGATACTTGTCTCTTTTCCAAAGGCTCTAGCATCCTCAATCACCCGCAAGATTTAAAGCGTGCGCTAGATCGTTACAGCCGCCGAATCGTGCAGTGGCATCATGCATGGACAGAGCTTGTCCGTTACTTTTACAATGGTGAGATCTTCCGTATTCACCTAGCGGGGAAGAATCTCGCGATGAAGCCTTCTCCATTCAATATCGCCAGCATCATGGAAAGGCACTCCACTTTCCACATCGCCAGCATGGCATCGGGTGGATACACGCGTTCCCTTTACAGCCGCAGCCTCATGCGCTTGCTCTCCAAGTATCTTGTCTGGCAGGTCCCGGCAGCTGAGAACTTTGCGGTCAGAGACGCTTGGCATCCACCACGGAGCCAAGCGGCCTGACAGTGATCATCAATGTTCCGTGATCTTGATGTTGCGGTACCAGACCTTGTCATGATGGTCTGTTAACATGATGTAGCCTTTGCCTGGGGCAAAACCCACTTTGCTCTTAAACTTGCTAGCAGCAATCCGTGCCTTCCAATCATCCGAATTCGTGTCAGCTTCACAGACCAGCTTACCATTGAGCCAATGCTGGATTTTACCATCCTGCACGACCACGCGGCTGGTATTCCACTCACCAGGTGCATGCAGAGGCTTATCCGCTGCTGGCTCTTTGATGTCGTAAATGGAGGCGGTGGTATGGCTACCGCCCTTCATTCCATCGGGATGCTTCGCGTCATCAATCATTTGATACTCGATTCCCAGCCATTCCTTCTTGCCGATTTTGGTGACCCAGTATTTCACCCCGTTGTTGCCTGCTTCTTCGACTTTCCATTCCCATTCGAGATCGAAATTGCTGAACTGTTTTTCAGACAGAAGATTTCCACCCTGAGTGCCATTAAAATGAAGGATTCCCTCTTCCACCACCCAGCCTGTGCCAGGAGCGGCACCATCTGGACCCGTCCAGCCTGCCAAAGTTTTTCCATCAAACAACGATACAGGGTCTGCAGCTAGCAGACTGCATGAACTTAAGGCTAAAAAGACAAAGGAACAGATTCTCATAGAGGGGGTAAACGGTAATGTAACATGAATTGCCGACAAGTTCAGAACTCATCAGAATATGCAATCCAGCCATGCAAACGTAAAATTTCACCTGCTCTATTCAAGAGTCTGGATAAGATAGAAAAAACATGGTCAACGAAGAGCAGCCAGGCAAATCATCTTCGCCTCCATGGGAGGCGAAAAAAGCCACTTCCAAACGCGGTCTTACACGCAAAATCATATTGTGGCTTGCCGCAGGTGGAGTGTTGATCCTTGTCATCTTTGGCCTGAAACCCCGTCCGATTCAGGTAGAAACGGATGAAGTTAAAAAAGGGCCTCTTACGGTTTATGTGATGGAAGAAGGAAAGACCCGTATCCGCAATCGTTACGTCGTCGCCGCACCAGTCACTGGCAGCATGCATCGTGTCCCTCTCAAAGCTGGGGATGAAGTCATGGCCGGAGAAACCGTCCTGACCGTCATTGAGCCTGGCATTGCCCCCCTTCTTGATGCCCGGAGCAAGGCTCAAGCCGAAGCACGCATTGCCTCCACAGAAGCTGCCGTTAGCCAATCTGAACAGTCTCTAGAAATGGTGCGCACCGCTGCTCGTTTTGCCCAAATCAATTGGGAGCGTGTCAAATCCAATGCCATCCAAGGAAGCATCTCCGCCTCAGACCGTGACAATATCGAACGAGAGGCTGGCATGCGTGATCGCGAAGTGCGTGCTCAGGAATTTGCCCTGAAAGTCGCTAAGTACGAGCTTACCCAAGCCAAGGCTGCGCTCATTCAAATGCAAAGCCCCGACTCAGACACCCTCATAGAGGTGAAAGCGCCCGTGAGTGGCCGTGTCCTCAGAGTGGACCAGGAGAGTTCCATGATCATCGCCGCAGGCACCCCCATCTTGGAAATAGGCGACACCTCAGACTTGGAGATCGAAGCTGAAATTCTGTCGCGCGATGCCGTCATGATCCGGCCTGGAGCAGCAGCTACCATTGAACAATGGGGAGGGGATGCGCCACTTAAAGCCCATGTCCGACGTGTGGAG
>JAOZVT010000995.1 GCA_025869455.1 Prosthecobacter sp. | reverse complement strand
CTGGTTACCTCCGGTAATCGACGAGGCTGTCGATGTTGCGCATATCACTCCCAACCAGATCCATATGGCCAACCGGGTGTACGAAAAGATTTCCCCGGAGCGATTTGTAAGTAACCCTCCGTCGTGGCGCAGCTGGTTGTTGGCGGGCCTTTCAACGGGGGCCGCTTCAGGTCCTGAATCGTCCGTACTTCCTGAAAACTCCGTTCAAAAAGCCATATGGAAGGCGGCTATTCGTCAAGGATGGATCGAGGGCAGGGAAAGCGCAGATCACATACTTGAAGCCAACTTCAATCGGTTGATTCGCGACTACCGCGGCATGTTGTTGTACTCGTACGTCCTTCGCGAAGGGCTCATGACGATGCCTGTCGTAACCGATCAACAGCAGAGCGTGACGGGTGACGGACAGAAACTCACCACTGGTGATCGCGTCCGTACCCTGAAAGAAGAAGCAGTCTTTATCCCCGACAAAACCAAGTGGCGACCAGTTATCCGCAAGGTGCAACCATGACAATAGAAACCTTTGCTCCTTACCCTTTTGAGGGCGGTCTGAACGGCACGACGCTGCGCGACTTCTTTGTATGGTGCGCTCGGCAGGATGCCAGTGACATTCACATCCAGGGCGGCAGTCATTTAGTCGTCAGCCGGCATGGACGACTGCGCAAAGCAAGTCCGTTCCGGTTGGCCGATGACAATCTTTCAAAGCTGATTGACGAAGCATTCAATGCCGAGGTTCGGGCAACGGTCAAAGCCGGCAAGCCGGTCGATCGGGCATTGCAGATCGATGGCGATATGAATCAGCGTCACGGGCTTAAGCGTGGTGAACGCCTGCGGTTTCGGTGCAACTTTGTACAGGCAACAGCCGGGCGATTGGATTCGACACTTGCGCTGACGATGCGAATCATCAATTCGGAGATTCTTGACCTAAGGGAGATGGGTCTTGAACCTGATTTGTTCGACGCTTTGTTACCACCCAACGGCCTTGGTTTGATTGGGGGGATCACCGGGTCCGGGAAGAGCACACTGCTTGCTGCAGCGTATCGTTACTGCCAGGACTTCTTCCCGGATCGCAAGATCACCACAATCGAAGATCCGGTTGAGTATGTGTTGGGGCGACCTGAAGACATTTTGGAGCCGACTCAGCTCCAGCTGGTTCGTGATGTCAGCTCCTATGCGGAAGGCATTAAAGCCGCCCTTCGAAGAGCACCCTCGATCATTGGCGTCGGTGAAATGCGTGATCGGGAGACCCTTCTCAACGGCGTTATGGCTGCTCAATCCGGCCACCTGAACTTGAGTACCTTGCACATTTTTTCTCCCGGCGAAGCAATCCCTCGGTGTTTGGCCGTTGTGCCTGAAAGCATGCGGGAAAGCATTGCAAACGATCTTCTAGGTGTACTGCGATACATCGTTGTGCAAACGCTTTTGCGCACTGTAGACGGGAAGCGGCAAGCTGTTCGCGAATACATCATCTTTGACGACCAGTTGAGAGATAAACTCCGTGACTTGCCCTTCAGCCAATGGGGGCGCCATATCGACACCATTATCAAACTAGAAAAGCGTCGCATTGCTGACCAAGCATGGTTCCTCTTCTTAGAAGGCCGTATTGACCGCGCCGAACTAGTTCAGGCCACAACCCCGTCTCAGCTTCGTGAGCTGGAAGCCGGGCGTGCCGCATGAAATACATTCAGACCTCGAGCGCTGAACGTGCTCGGTTTCAGATCTGTGCGGCGGTTTTAGCTTTCCTGCTCTGTATCGCACCGGCTTCCCAGGCCGAGCAGATTCAGGTGGGGTTCTCACCGGAAGGAAGCGCAGAGGCACTGGTTCTAAATGTTATCCAGTCGTCCAAACACCAGCTTCGATTGATGGGCTACAGCTTCACCTCACCCAAGGTGGTCAAGGCACTGATTGCAGCCAGTAGGCGGGGTGTGGACGTGCGGATCGTGCTTGATGCTCATGGCAATGCCAACAGAAGCAGTCGCGCGGCAATGAACATGATCGTTAACGCCGGCATACCGCTGCGTACAAACGGCGCGTTCAAGATCCAGCACGACAAAGTGATCATCGGGGACGGCCTGAATGTCCAGACCGGCTCCTTCAACTATTCCACCGCTGCCGCCAGATCCAACAGCGAAAACGCGTTGGTGATGTGGGGGTTCCCTGAGGTTGCAAATCTCTATCTGGAGCATTGGCAATCTCGCTGGGATCAGGGGGAACCCTACCAATCAGCCTATTGAGATCCCCACCATAAGTGGTTAAGGAGGGAGGCAAGGATGTGTGACCAATGCTCTCGTTGTGTCGAATCGGAAGAAAAGGCCTTGCAGAATCTGGAAGCGTTAATCAGGCACAGCTCACTCGAGCAGGTAAAAGCTCTTCATTTCGTGTCGGCGGGAAGCGTTAGGGACAACGTCGAACAGGTAGTGGTTTCCCTTATCACTACGGGAAACGATGACCTCGCAGCGGCTTTTCCATACCTGTCACCAGAACCGCAAAGTGAACCGGGGCATGGAATATGAGCAGTAATGCGACTAAAGAAGAGAAAGAGTTATCGCCCGGATTCTGGCGCTATGCCTCGCGGCTTTTGAATGTCTACGGCATTCCGGCGCCGTTGTTTCTCCTGTACATGGCCTGGTTCCGATTCCCATCGTTTCTGACGATTTACGTCGTTACTGGAATCATCGCCGGATTCCGGTTGCTCTCTTATTTTGGCTGGACACTGCAGGTCCTGATTGCTCGGGTTGTTTTCCTGCTTCGGGGCAAGAAGTTGTCTGGTCGTCCGTGGTGGTATAGACGTTTTACCGACGCAGAATAAGTGCAAGAGCATTTAAGGAAAAATCTAAAACTCGCTTTCTGAAAACCCGTTGAGGTGATTATGGAAAATAGTGAAAAGGACGAGAATGAATCGTCAATAATTGCAAGAGGAACAGTACCATTAAGTTCTCAAGCACAAGAAGAAAGCTTCATTGTAGAGAACCACAACCGAGTGTTGAGTACGCTTGGGCTTGAAACTGGGTCTCTGATGGCGGAACGAGTTTTTGCCGCTAACAGTGGAGAGTTTCAAGCCGTTCAGATTGTATCGGGAAGTGACTCAACAGAGGCCGGCAAAGGTCTCGCTATGGAGCTCATGCAGTACGAGCACTACCGCCGTGCATTCATTGACTCTGCACTTACCTATTACGACGAAATGCCCGAGTCATCGAAACCCGATCTTGAACCCGGCTTGGCCGCGTCAAATGAAATAATTAAAAACGCAGAGCTTAAGTTTGGGCCACTACCTCCGTTAGCCGAACCCACAAAACGGGAGATTAAAGCCTATCGAAAACTATATAGCTCACGCATTTCTCTCCGTGAAATGCCTGAGCTTATGTTGCCCGGTAATCCTTCTGTGGTTGAAGGTACTGATAAGAATTTCGGATATTTGGGCGTGCTTTCGGAAGATGGATTCGATTCGGCTATGGAT
>JAOZVT010000994.1 GCA_025869455.1 Prosthecobacter sp. | reverse complement strand
CGCCATCATATTGCTATGAAAAGCGCCCATTCCCACAAAGGGCCTACGCCACCATGAGGCGTAGCGCCGCCGCTGATCCAGCCAGACCTTATGCACTCCGTCCCCAGCCCGATAGACATCCTGGCAAACCGTCCGCTCAAGACTGAAAACCACGTCGAAATCCAAAGGCACCATCATTTGAGCCACCTTTTCAGCGAATCGAACCGGGCGCAATGATCGCGGAGCTTTGACGGCGACACGATGCAGCGTCACCGCCGCTGGCGCACCTTCCCAGTGTTCGGCATAGAGATGGATCTCATGACCTGCGGACACCAGGGCAGCAATCAAGCGCTGCAAGTATAGCTCTGCCCCACCTGTGGCGGCAAATTGACGGCGAATAAGCGCTAACTTCATGGGGCCGTGGCATGCAAAGCATCTGCCAAACTAATGGGTGCCGTCGGTGGGGCGGGCGGCACAACGGGGGCAGGCTGCTGCTGCAACTGTAGTGCCAATGCCTGAACGCCATCAGATGTTTCATGACTTTCATGCTCAATCAACAGCACGCCTTGTGGCGTTGGGAATAGAGTCAAACTGCGTTCACTCCCTTTTAAGGTGATTGTTTGCACTGGCACAGTGCCTACACGTACCGCCAGTTCATTTCCCGCTGCGTGAACGGCATGCGCCAATGCGGCAATGCTGGCGAGATCCGTGGTCAATTCACCCCGCAAGGTGGTGAGTCGGCCATCTGGATGAATAAGAGCAGCAATCACAATTTATAAATATTTAGTTAGGCCCAATCATCTCATAAAGTGACTTTAGGCGACAGCCAATTCATGATTCGACTTGGCTTGCTGACTTTGAAACTGAGCCAGCACCGCCTGTGAAATGGCATTCAGAGTCGCGAGAATATTCCGCCCCCCACGTGCATCCGCTTCGAAGCTAAGCCACGGTACAGGTCGGTTGTTGAGCAGAAATTCCAAGTATTCCACTGGGGCCGAATTCGGTAGATCCCGTTTATTGTATTGGAGGACAAGCGGCAATCTGTCCAGCGAGCTGCCATTGAGTCGTAAATTGGCCTCCAGTGCCTGAAAAGCCTGCACATTCTCCCGCTGACGATCCATCTGGCTATCCGCCACAAAGACAACTCCATCCGCCTGGCGTAACACCAGTTGCAGCGTGGCATTGTAGGTGACTTGACCCGGTACTGTATAGAGATGAAATGCCGTCTTGTAGCCTGGAATGGCTGCGCTTTCCACACTGAGGAAATCGAAGAAAAGGGTGCGATCTTGAGCCGTGGACAGGCTCACCAGATCACTCCTCCCCTCCGGGGCCAATTTGGTGTGGATCTGTTGTAAATTTGCGGTCTTCCCACTCAACGGGGTGCCGCAATAAACGATCTTAAAACTGACCGTTTTTTGCTCAGGATGAATGGAAGGCATGACAGAGACGCTGATTTCAGTCCAGCATCCGGGAAAGCTCGCGTGCAATCAAGGTTATCTTGTCGCGCAAACCGAGTGAAGGCTCGGCATCGTGCAAGACTCCCATGATGGCTCCCTCGGGGAAACAAAAGGTCATCAGTCGGTCCCCTGAAGTCAGGGTAAAGGTTTCAGCCCCATCTATACCGATCAAGGGGGCCAAAGTACGAAGGTGATGAGCTAAATCCGTCGCCTGCCGCTGAAATTCACGAGCTTGTGGTTTATGAGCCCCAACGTGAGAAATCGCACGACCTCCATGCAGACACACGCAGGCAGCAATGCCAGGCAGGGAGCAGACCATCTCGACAATGCGCTGCGCACTTAATTCATCATCCGTGCCCAGCAGAGCCCTCAACAAGATTTGATCTGGATTGGTATCATGTGAGGAGATCCCCAAAGCTGGAGACGCTGCATTGGAGCGTGAGGCCGGGCTTTTAGGCGGCGGGGCAGTAGGCATAGGCCGCGATGCAGGCAGTTTTTCCTCCGATTCAAAAACGGGAGCGGTGAATAACGCAGTTGTCTTCGGCTCAGTCTTCACCGCCGACTCTCGTCTAGGCTCTGGCCTTGTTGGCATCGCAGGAGGTGGGGAATCATCTTCCACATCCACAATGTGGGTGGCCTCTTTCCCCGTAAACGGATTGGTGACGGGTATGGCAGGTGCAGGAGGAACGGCATTGGAGGCGGCTCCGAACGAATTCCCAAGCAGTTCCGCACTGCTCAATCCTTCATCTGGAGGCCGCTGAAACGCAGCAGACTGCTGCGGCATGACCGAAGAGTGAGGTGCGGCAAAAGCATCACGCGGTGGCTCCGACTGAGCAGGAGGCTGAGGGTGAAATGGCTGAACTGGCGCAGGTGGGGATGTCTGCGCGGTGGGGGGAGGCGGGGCCTGAGGGACGACCGTAGGCGCAGGTGGAGCCGCAGGAGCGGCAAAAGGATTTACCAGAGGCGCAGGAGCCGCCATCTGGAAAGATGGCATTGGAGAAGCCTGCCCAACCGATGGAGTAAACAAAGGTTGCTGGGGTGATTGGGAAGGCGAAAAACCTTGAAATTCAGAGGCTTGACTGGCCGATGCAGGTTTGGCGGGACTGAAGAGCGGCACTGCAGGGCTGTTCTGAGGAACCTCCGCCTTAGCTGAACTCATGAACGCAGACTCTTGTGCTGGGAAAGTTGCTGGAATGGAGGCAGGCTCATTGACGGCAAAAGGGGAGTTCCCCATCTGCGTCGGTGGCTCCACCCTCATGGTCATCGCCCCCTGCGGCGGCACCTCAGCATTTCCTCCCCCTAGTTTAGAAAGATTAGGCAGTGTCGGCGGGGCTGCGGCAATGGCTGAGGTACTGATCAAGTCATGAGGGATCTTCAGTTGAAAATCCCGCTTGGCATGATTCAAAACGTTCCGGAAACCAACATCCGTCACCCCATCAATAAGTGTCCCCAATTCCACCAGCGGCGAGGCCGATTGAGACCATTCACGGATCATGGACACAGGTAAACTGGTCACAATCCAAGACGGTACCATGATGGGGTCAAAACCCAGTTCCGCCACACTGTACCCACGCAGAAAAGTTGCCAGACTGACGCGCTGATTCTGCCCCCCTGAGGCGGGAATCTGAGTCTGCCCTGCCGCTATCCCAGACATCATTCCAGGAGGACGTACAGGTGCATCCGGAGCAGGTTGCCCCGTTGGTACCGCCTTCTGGCCAAACAAAGTCGCGAAAGGAGACTCTGGTGCTGGATTTTTTGCGGGTGGCTCAGCATTGCCTCCTCCAAAGGCCGCAAATGGCGATGCTGGAGTTCCTACGCCCACTCCAGCAGCATTAAAAGGAGAAGCAGGCATCGCCCCTTGAGGTGCAAATACTCCAGGCGAAGGAGCCTTGGCCTCTGCTGAAAAGGCCGCAAAAGGAGAAGCTGGAGGCTGCATGGGGCTCGCCTGGGCTGCTGCCGCCGCAAAAGGACTTGCTGGGAAGACTTGTCCATTCCCTGCACTTGGTAAGGATAATGAAGCTGGAC
>JAOZVT010000993.1 GCA_025869455.1 Prosthecobacter sp. | reverse complement strand
CTTATTGAAATCAATGATATGCTTGAGGCGGTCATCAAAAATTGCTAATCCCTTATCCAGCGTCCGGTTGAACGCCTCTTCTTCCACCTTCAGCACGGCCTTGATCTGATCTTTGCGAGCGCGCAGTTCGGGGAACACATCGCCCATGTGGAGGGCGAGGACGTCCACGAGTTTGTAGAAGAAGGGTTCTTTAAACTCCAGGGTGCGGCCATACTTCACGGCGCGGCGGAGGATGCGGCGGAGGGTGTAGTTGCGGTCGCTGTTGCCGGGCTGGATGCCATCGGCAATGGAGAAGCTGAGGGTGCGCAGGTGATCCGCAATGACGCGGAAGGCGACATCCACTTTTTCCTGCTCGGTCACCGGGATGACGTGGCCCTGTTCGTTCGGCAGAGGCAGGGTGCTTTGGTAGTGCTTGCCACTGAGTTTGGTCAGCTCATCAAAAATCGGTTTGAAGACGTCCGTGTCGTAGTTGCTGATCTTGGCGTTTTCGAAATCGGTGAAGTTCTTCGTGCCCTGAATGATGGAGGTCACGCGCTCGAAACCCATGCCGGTGTCCACGTGCTGGGCAGGGAGAGGCACGAAGCTGCCATCGGGATTGGCGTTGTATTGAATGAAAACGTTGTTCCAGATCTCGATGCAACTGGCGTCGCTGCCATTGACGAGCTTGGCTCCGGCACGCTGACGGTCTTCGTCCAGGTTCACGGGTCCGGGGGTGAGGTCCACGTGGATCTCTGTGCAGGGACCGCAGGGGCCGGTATCGGCCATCATCCAGAAGTTGTCCTTCTTGTTGCCGTTGACGATGTGGATCTCGGGATCAAGCCCGATGGAGCGGAATTTCTCTGCCCAGATGTCCCAGGCTTCTTGGTCGCGGTCGGCAGGATCTCCCTTGGATTTATCTGGCTGGTAGATAGTGGCGAAGACGCGGGTCGGTGGGAATTTCCACTTTTCGATGATCAGTTCCCAGGCCCAGGAGATGGCTTCTTTTTTGAAGTAGTCGCCAAAGGACCAGTTGCCCAGCATTTCGAAAAAGGTGTGGTGGTAGGTATCCAGACCCACGTCTTCCAGATCGTTGTGTTTGCCACCGGCGCGGATGCATTTCTGGGTATCGGCAGCGCGGGTGGGCAGGCCTTTGCTGAGCACGCCCGGCCAAGTGTCCACATCGGCACTGCGCTCTCCCAAGAAGATGGGCACGAACTGGTTCATGCCAGCATTGGTGAAGATGCGTGCACCGTCGCGGCTGGTGTAGCCCACGTTGTCACTGGGGACGATGGTGTGGTCCTTGGACTTGAAAAAGTCGAGGAAGCTCTGGCGGATCTGGGCTGCGGTAGGGACGACGGCGGACATGACGGAAAGGGCGCGCACTATGGGCGGAGGAGGCGGGTGGTAAAGTGATGAGTTTTTGACACGAGGAATGAAGCGAACGGAAGAGGAGAACCGTGAGTGGGGATGCCGTAGGTGCGGGGATGGGGATGGGGATGCTGCTGAATTTTTCCCCATTTGGGGAAATAAATTCGCAATGGATTGAAGATCAGCTAGTTAGGATGGGGATTGGAGTTCCCCATGAATCCCCATTTCCCCACACGGTACCGAGGTGCGGGCTTGGGAAGGGGACTAAAAATGGGGATTGCAAGACAGAGGATGATAACACGCAGGTAATTTCTGTGTGCAGGTTCAAGATACAAGTGGGCAGAACCCAGACTTGGACCAAGTGGCGATTTTACCCCGAGCTCAGCGATTGATCACGGCCAGCGGTTTGAAATCTTCATGGGCCAGACCTTGCTTGCGCTGAGTGTGTTTTCACGCCAAGGGAACCAAGACATGCTCCGTGGTGCTGACCAATGGCTCTGGCCGTATCTGACTCGTGAGCGGCACTCCACGCAAATCACGCCAGAGCAGCCGCTGCACGCGTGCATTGCTGTGTGCGACCATTTTGAGCCGTTGCATGACACGGACAAAACAGGGGCGCTGAAGGCTATCGGCGATTGGCAGTCTGCCTGGCCAGAGATGGTGAAGGCCCACCAGGACAGCAGTGGCCGGGGCCCCCGCCACACGTTTTTTTATCCCGTGGAGCAGTATCTAGCGGACCTGATCGCGCCCGTGGCGAAGCTTTGCCAGCAAACAGGGAGCGAGGTGGAGATCCACCTGCATCATGACAATGACACGGAAGCGAGCGTGACGAAGCTCCTGCTGGATGGTGTGCGTGATCTTTCCAGTCATGGTCTGCTGAGCCGTGCTCCCGATGGCAGCCCGAAGTATGGATTCATTCATGGCAACTGGGCGCTGGATAATTCTCGACCCGATGGCCGCTGGTGTGGAGTTTCCAATGAACTGGCGGTGCTGAAGAAAACGGGCTGCTATGCAGACCTGACGATGCCCAGCGCGCCGGAATCCTGTCAGACCCAGACGATCAATTCGGTCTATTACGCGCGGGAGGACGGTTGTGCGAAATCCCATGATCACGGCACGGCTGTGGAGATGGGGAAAACGGCTGCCCTGCGGGATAAGGAGGATCACTTGCTGCTGATGCAGGGGCCTCTGGGGCTGAACTGGGGCCGACGGAAGTGGGGGCTGCTGCCACGCCTGGAAAATGGAGACCTCACTGGAGCGAACCCACCGACAATCCAACGCCTGAAGTTATGGCTGGAGCTCTGCCCACGGGTGAAAAACGGAGCACCTTGGGTGTTCATCAAGCTGCATACGCATGCGGGCATTCCCAGAAATTACCGTGCTCTGCTGGGGGACCCAGCGCGGCGTTTTTATGAAGGGCTGGCTCAGCTAGCGCGTCACGTCCCTGGCTTTCACTATCATTTTGTGACGGCCCGGGAGATGGTGAACCTGATCCATGCGGCGGAGGATGGGAAGACGGGTGCGCCGGGGGAGTGGCTGGATTATCGGTATGCGAAGCCGCCTGTGATCAGTGATCGGTAATCAGTTTAGCTTGAACTCTGAGATTTTGAGAGCAGCGGCCTCTGTGAGGTGAGCGATGTGGAAGATGGATTGGGCTGCCCCTCCAGGGCAGAACGCGATGTCGGGCGTCGCTTCGATGACCGGAGGTTAGCTCGCTGGGGCTCGCTTCACCTCCGGCTATTCGTGGGGTAGCCCGCTGGGCTACTGAACGGCGTGGATTTTTTTTGCGAGGCCTGGTGGGCGGCATTCGAGCACTTGCGTGGTGTGACGATCTTGCTCTGCCCAGGATGTCGGGTAAGCGGGTCTGAATTGCTCGGTATTCGAGCAAGGGGATTTAATAGCGGGGCAAATTTCGAGGCGGTGCTTTGGCGAGCTAAAGCTCTGGCGTGCTTCTGGCCGCGATTAAGCGCGGAGTTCGGATTTAGCCGACCAGCCGCAGGAGGTAGCGTACTTCTTCCTGCCAGTCGTCACCTTCTACGGTTTGCTGGACCAGACGTTGGAACTCGTGAGCGGCTTCTTTGCGGAGGCGATGCAGGCTGACTTTGAAGTCGGTCATGCTGG
>JAOZVT010000992.1 GCA_025869455.1 Prosthecobacter sp. | reverse complement strand
CCATTCCCCAAATCCCCATGATTTCCCCACAAAATCCCCGTCATTACCCCATCGCAAACCATTGATTAACAACCCACTACCTTAAACAATCCCCAAATGGGGAAAATTTACACCTCATCCCCATCCCCACCTTCGGCGACTCACCGCTTCCAAAAAATCATCCATAAATACCAGCCCTCTTTCGCTCCCCTGCCCTCATCTTGTTAATCCTGAAATCCTGTCAATCCTGTAGAAGACCAACCTCGTTGATCCAAAAACGGTAGAAGAAATGCACCAACCCCTCAGCAGGAAAACTCCTCCCCCCGTCCGTTCTATAAGGCATAACGCCCACCTTTTGAATCGCACGACCCAGCTCATTTTGACCACCCCCTAATTCCTCTGGGTCCATGCAGCCCGCACCTTCTCCGATAATCACTCAATATTCGTCATTGCCGCCGCCCGCTTCCCCCCTTTACTCCACCCCCACATAACACCAATCTGTCCACATGCCCATTGCCCGCGCCCTCCTTTCAGTCTCTGACAAAACCGGACTCCTCGACTTCGCCAAAGGTCTGGCGGAGCTTGGCATCGAAATCCTGTCCACCGGAGGCACTGCCAAGCATCTGAAGGACGCGGGCCTCACCGTCATCGACGTGTCTGAGCACACCGGTTTTCCTGAAATGTTCGATGGTCGCGTCAAGACCCTGCACCCGAAAGTCCACGGCGGCCTGCTCCAGCGCCGCGACAACGAAGAGGACAAAAAGAATGCCGCCAAGCACAACATCCCGGTCATTGACCTAGTGGCCATCAATCTCTACCCCTTCGAACAAACCGTCGCCAAAAAGGACGTCACTCTGGAAGAAGCCATTGAGAACATCGACATCGGCGGCCCCTCCATGCTGCGCAGCGCAGCCAAAAACCACCGCTGGGTCACCGTCATCTCAGACCCTTCGGATTACTCCATCGTCCTGGCTGAACTGAAGGAAAACAAAGGTGAAACCACCCTGGCCACTCGCGAGCGCTTGGCCTGCAAAGTCTTCCAGCGCACATCCAGCTACGATGCCGCCATCGCCAGCTTCCTGAACAAGGAACAGGTCACCCAAAAGACCTTCTCGCTGAGCCTGCCACTGCACAGCGAACTGCGCTACGGCGACAACCCGCACCAGAAGTCTGCCCTCTATGGCAACTTCAGCGACTACTTCGTCAAGCTGCATGGCAAGGACCTCAGCTACACCAACATCCTGGACATCCACGGTGCCGCCGCCCTGATCCACGAATTCCGCCGCCCAACCGTCGCCATCCTCAAGCACACGAACCCATGCGGCATCGGCTGTGCAGATGAAGATCTACGTGAAGCCTGGGCCAAGGCCTTCGAAACAGACAAGCAGGCTCCTTTTGGTGGCGTCATCACCATCAACCGCAGCATGACCCTGGGCCTCGCCCGCATCATCTCGGAAATCTTCACAGACATCATCATCGCCCCAGACTTCGATGCCGATGCCCGCGCCCACTTGCAGAAGAAGAAAAACCTCCGCCTCATCCAGATGCTGCCGGAAGTCACCAAAACCTTCAGCGACCCCATCATCCGCAGCGCCCCAGGCGGTGTCCTCGTCATGGACAGCGACCCACGCGCCCTCGGCCTAGAAGATCTGGAAAACAAGGTCAAGACCCAGCGCCCACCGACCCGCGAAGAACTGGAAGCCATGCGCTTCGCTTGGCGTGTCGTGAAACACGTGAAGTCCAACGCCATCGTCTTCGCCACCCATGACCGCACCCTCGGCATCGGAGCCGGACAAATGAGCCGTGTGGATTCCTGCCGCATCGCCATTTGGAAAGCCAAAGAAGCCGGCCTCTCCCTAACCGGAAGTGTCGTTGCCAGCGACGCCATGTTTCCTTTTGCAGACGGCCTCATCGCCTGCTCCGAAGCCGGAGCCACCGCCGCCATCCAGCCCGGCGGCAGCGTCCGCGATGAAGAAGTCATCGCTGCGGCCAACGAACGGAAAATGTCGATGGTCTTCACAGGCTACCGTCACTTCCTCCATTGATACACATGGCCATCTTTGGCATCATTTTCTTCGTTGTTGCCCTCGTCCTCATCGGCGTGGGCATCGCCGTGGGACTGGTCGCCAGCGGATTGGCCCTGCTCTTGGTCGGCCTAAGTGTCGTCTCTTCTTCCGTCTTGATCGGCCTGCGCTCAGGCCGCACGGAATCAGCCATCCGCGCCTTTCTCATTCAGATCGGCGTCCTAGCAGGCATCCCTGCGGGCGCGATTTGTGCCTGGATACTCAAGCACTTCTCCGAACAAATCGGCGATAGTTGGGTAGTTCCAGCCTACGGCGCGTTAGGCGGAGCCACCGCAGGTCTTCTCATTGCCCTTCTTTTAGACGCCATCTCCCGCCGGACCCACGCCTGGGCCATACGACGCTTCCATGACGTCAGCACCTCCATTTCAGAACACACGAATCTTCATCGATGAATCCCAACCTCCATCTCGGTGTTAACATTGACCACGTAGCCACCCTCCGGCAGGCCCGCTATCGCACCATGCAGGGAGCCCACAATGTGGAGCCCTCCATCCTGGAAGCCGCCCACGAGGCAGAAGCCGCAGGTGCTCACTCCATCACCATCCACTTGCGGGCGGACCGCCGCCACATTGTGGATGCCGATGTCCATTTGCTCCGCAAGGAAATCAAAACGTTGCTCAATCTAGAAATGGGCAACACGGCTGAGATCCTCGCCATTGCCCTTCAGGTGAAACCAGACTTCGTCTGCATGGTCCCAGAAAACCGTGAAGAAGTGACCACTGAAGGCGGCCTTGATGTCGTTGGCCAGAAAGCTGCCCTCAAAGCTTCCGTCAGCCAATTGGAAGCCAATGGCACCCGCGTCAGCATGTTCATTGATCCAGATCTCGATCAAGTCCGCGCCTCTGCCGAAATCGGAGCCAGCATGATTGAACTCCACACCGGAACCTTTGCCAATGAGCTAGGTGAACAACGCGCCTATGAAGCCGCCCGCCTTAAAGCCGCAGCCGAACTCGGTCACAGCCTAGGTTTGCAAATCAATGCTGGGCATGGCCTAACCATCAATAACCTGCCAGACCTTTTCAGCGTCCCGCATCTTGCCGAACTTAATGTTGGGCACAGCATCATCGCGCGCTCAGTCTTTGTCGGCCTGCACCGCGCCATCGCGGAGTTCTTGGCCGTCATGTCCGAATACCCTGAAGCATGAGTCCCATCGGCTTAGGCATTGATCTCGTTGAGGTCGCACGCATCCGCGACCTCTTAACAAAACATGGAGAGCGATTCAAAGAACGCACCTTCACGGCGGGTGAAATTGCCTATTGTGATTCCTGTGCCGACCCAGCCATGCATTACGCTGCCCGTTTCGCCGCCAAAGAAGCAGCAGCCAAAGCCATCGGCACGGGCCTATGGGCCGAAGGCGTGGACTGGAAAGACATTGAGATCACTCGAGAGACTTCCGGCAAACCCACCCTACACCTCCAC
>JAOZVT010000991.1 GCA_025869455.1 Prosthecobacter sp. | reverse complement strand
CTTCTACTCGATCTCGTCCATGCGGCGGGCGGCGAGCTTGCGGCCACGGACCTGCAAAAGCTCCTTTTCCTCTATGCCAAGCAGTATGAGGCGGAACCGAGCTTTCAATTCGTGCCCTATCGTTTTGGCTGCTTTTCCTTCCAGTCCTATGCGGACCGGGCGGTGCTCGAACACAAGGGGCTGCTGTTTGAGTGTGACGATAGTTCATGGAAGCTGACGCCGAAGGCCCAGCCCTACCTTGACCCGAAGCGGAAAGCGGAGATGACGCACTTTGTGACCCGGATGGTGCCGGAACGGGGGCATGACTTGGTGCGCCGTGTCTATCGGCTCCACCCTTACTATGCGATCAAGAGCGAGATCCTGGACCGCGTCTTTCCAGACAAAACAGATCAGAAAGCCATCCGTGACGCCTGCCCGGCCAACAGCGGCCAAGCCCTGTTTACCATCGGCTATGAAGGCGATAGCGTGGATGGCTACCTGGAGCGACTGGTCCGGCATGGAGTAAAGCTGCTGTGTGATGTGCGCCGTAATCCTCTGAGCCGGAAGACGGGATTCTCCAAAGGCCAACTTTCCAGCTACTGCGCCAAAGTTGGCATCGAATACCGGCACCTGCCGGAACTCGGCATCCCCAGCCACCGCCGCCAGGAACTGAACACCTTGGCAGACTATCAGGCGCTGTTTGCCGATTACCGCCGGGAAGACCTGCCTCAGGCCAGACCGGCAATTGAGGAACTGGGATCCCTCCTGAAGAAATACAATCGCATCGCACTGACCTGCTTTGAAAAGGAACACCAGTGCTGCCACCGCCACTGCGTGGCCGATGAGATGAAGCGGCTGCTCAAAGACTGCCCAGAACCTCAACACATGTGACCCATGCCCACGGAGCGGATCCTGATCACCGTCAAAACCTACCCGACGCTGTCGGCGAAATACGGTGAACTCGTCTGCACTGCCGGACTGCGAGAAGATGGCTCCTGGATTCGCATTTATCCGGTACCCTTTCGACAGCTAGAAGCTTACCAGAAGTTTCCCAAATACAGCTTCATCGAGGCGGAGGTGGTCCGAAACATCAAAGATGCTCGTCTGGAAAGCCATAAGGTGAATACGGACACGCTGAACCTGACCGGGGAGGTGCTCTCCACCGACGATCACTGGCGCGAGCGGCGGCAATGGATTCTCAAGCGGGGAACCGTGCATACCAACCTCACCGAGCTGATAGAGGCGAACAGGCAGGGCAGCCTATCCATCGCCACCTTCAAACCCGCGAAGATCATCGACTTCAAAGCGGAGCCAGACAAGCCTGACTGGGGTGATGAAAAGTTGGCCGCCGTGGATGCCCTTGCCAGCCAAGGAGATCTGTTCTCCGGATGGAAGGGAGCGGACCTTGCAGCCTTGATCCGCAAACTTCCCTGGAAGTTTTCATACACCCTCGAAGACGATGCTGGCAAACGCAGCACGATGATGATTGAGGACTGGGAGATCGGAGAACTCTACTGGAACTGCCTCAAGACCTCCAACTCTCCCACGGAAGCGGTCGAGAAAGTGCGGCAGAAGTACCTGACCGAATTCGCCACGAAGGATCTTTACCTCTACCTCGGAACGACCAAGAAGTATGACCGCTGGGCGAACAATCCTTTTGTCATCATCGGCGTCTTTTATCCCCCGATTCAGCAGCAGCCTGAACTTGATCTGTTTGGCAGAGATAGTGTCTAAAGTTGTGTCTGCATAAAGCTAAGAGCGTTTTTATGCGCCCATGGCATTGAAATGCATTACATCCTCAAATCCACTGTCAGGGAACCTCGAAGATGCCAAAAGCATAAACTCACCCAACTCTGAGATTGGCTGCAGCCGATGCTGATAAACGGGCAGGTATCGGTTGGGTGAGCATTGTGTCCGCCTGAGCCGGTCCTGATCGTCCTTTTTACCCTTTAAAGATTATCAATTTGACCGTCTTCTGAAGTTCCCTTGAGACTGTATTTTGATGGTTCCATTGTTAGGCCTTCGTTGTGCGCTGTGCTGCAAGCTGCGCTAAAAAACCGGATTCTGTCAACGCTCTCTATTAGAAACAGCCCTGATGTCGTTGGGGTCGTTATTCTGAATCAGTAGAGTCAACGAGAAGAGCAGGGTTAGCGGTCTTGAGGCATCGCACAGAGGACTGGGCTATAGCCTAGGAGTTGCCTCAAAAATTTGCATTTCCCGCCGTCCTGAAGGCCCTTTTGTCAACTTCTAGGGGAGCTCTAGCCGCTTCCCCATGCCTCCCGCTTCCAATTCCCCGTCTGCACCTGCACCCAATTTCATCAAAGTCCCAGGCATCCTCGGCCTCTATCGCAAAACGCGCTCGGGCGTGCACCAGGGTATCAAGAGGGTTCAGGGCAAACGCAAGGAACGGTCGTTGAAGACCAATGACCGCAAGATCGCAGAACGGCGTCTCAAAGCCTGGATCGACGAATTGGGCAGGGTGGACACTTCGGTGGAGAAAACCACGCTCGAAGACCTCTTCAAACGACTGCTGGCGGTGGATGTGGGGAAGTCTGCCAGTTGCATTGCCATCATCGAAGGTGTCAGAAACTTTGGCTAGGCTGAGAAGTTTGAGGCGATCATCCATGAAGGGAGGGCTGCTCTCTTCATTATTCATGCTCAGGCCGCCTTGCTCGAGGCCGAACTCTGCGATTGGTCACGGTCATTGGCTGCAAATCCTGGCCTCATAGGGCAGGGTGCTTTCGGGGCCAGTTTTAAAGACAGTCCCACTGTCTCTGACGTGGCTGAGACGCAGGCTTTGTTGCTGTTGTCTTGTGCGGCATCGCGGATTTTGAGTTGAGTCCGTGATGGTGGGAAATCCTGAATGTGGGAATCTGCCACTTTCATTAGAAGCGCCACAGAAAGCTGGTGTGCAGCGTGAAATCAGGGCTGGATTTGGTGAGGCCGCCTCCGAGGCCTAAGCGAAGAGATAGATGTTTTGGCAGGCCGATCATGGTCGTCAATAAGACCTCGTGGGAACTGCCATAACGGCGGAAGTCTCCGATGGTTTCGACACCCATTGATAAGTCGTGATTAAACTCATGCCTAACCCCCACGGCATAACCAAAACCAGGACCGCCACCGTTGCCGGAAACGAAGCTGATGAGGTTCACCACGGCGCGGGTGTCTTCTGCAATGTCAGTTTCTAAAATGAGTCTGGAGTAAAAGCCACTTTCCCCATGGCGATGAATGCCTCCGTGGGAATGGGAGCCGTGGTCGTGACCGGTGCTGCCATGGCTGTGAGGCGGCACTGGGCCGCCTGCGTCTGGACCTGAGCCAGGATTATGGGAGTGTGCGCCTACTCCGTGGCTATGTGAATCATCTTGTTCTTCAGCGAATTCATAGCCAGCCCAGAGTCCGGCGCGGAAGTTCGTGGGGCCAGTGGGACGTAAAAGAGAAAGTACCAACTGGGGAGTGATACCGGTATAATTCCAGTCACCACTTTCATCTGAAAAACCTGCGGATAAACCGAAGGCC
>JAOZVT010000990.1 GCA_025869455.1 Prosthecobacter sp. | reverse complement strand
TGGGACGGTGGGACGGTGGGACGGTGGGACGGTTATTTTATGATGATGGTAAATATCGTTTACGGATGTTTGCTTGGCAAGAGGTGCTTGAGTTCGTTAATGGTCTTTGGGGGATTGAAAACGCAGGTTGGGGGGATTTTTTGGACAGGATTACAGGATTGGCATGATTGACAGGAGGGGGATCCGCCAGCGACATGACAGATAGAAGCGCGATGTTTACTTCGTCAGCCGACTGCTTTGGCCTTGGCTATTGCTTTCTGCGGCTGATTCCGAAGTTTGGTTGTCTTCGATCATGTCTAAGAACAACCAGATAAATGGCTTGTTCATCTACTTCGTAGAGCAGGTGATAGGGAAATCTTCTGAAATTGGCCCGGCGAAGTCCACTTGGGTCAAAATGATGGCTGCGTAGTGCTGCGTAACCAAGCGAATGTCTTCGGCGAGCTTTGGATGGCGGATTACTTGCATCGGCTATGATCGCCCGCAGGCCTTCCAAAATTCCTCGTCCGAGAGTCCTTTGGCCCTGCCTGATTTCAGGTCGTTGAGACGTTGAAGCGCCTCCTCATCTGAGACCCAGTGAGGATCTTGATCCAGATCCTCCAGAAGTGCTGAAACCAATTCGGCACGATCAGGGAGATCAAGTTTAGATGCTTCGTTGAGTAATTCGACGACCTGTAGCATGGCTTCATTATGACAGATCTTGGCGAAATGACCAGCATTGGTTTAACTGTGCCTCCAGCTATCCTCTGCGGCAAAACTGAGCTGTTTGAGAGTTGTGATGCCGCTTGAATCCACCATCCCAGCCGTCAGTTGGGGCCCAACTGACCTACTTTTGGAGCGGGGATTTTTGGACAGGATTGCAGGATTGGCATGATTGACAGGAAGGGGCGGTGAGGGATGGGATATAAGCCGATTTCACCGCAGAGATTGGAAGACCGCAGAGAAGGCGGTTGGGTGCAGATGATGCGAAGGTTTCTTCTACCTGACGAAGCAAGGGGGCGAATCCGTGGTGGGATCTTGGCGAGCTAAAGCTCTGGAGTACTTTGGATCTGCCGAGAAATTTGGACGTGGGCGGGAGTGCGTACGCTCCTCTCGTTGCCGTCATGCTTAGTCTCTCAGGATTTTGTTCATTGTCTTCCCCTTGGCCAGTTCATCGATCAATTTGTCCAGGTAGCGGATTTCCCGCATCGTTGGGTCTTCAATGTCTTCTACGCGGACACCACAAACGACGCCTTTGATCAGGGTCCGTGAAGGATTCAGCTTGGGAGCTTCCTGGAAGAAGGTTTCAAAGTCGGTCTGCTTTTCCAATTGGGCTTCCAGTGCCTGCTGCGTGTAGCCGGTCAGCCAGCGGAGAATGGCATCCACCTCGGTCTTGGTCCGTCCCTTCTTTTCGGCCTTGGCGACGTAGTGGGGATAGACGTCCGCGAAGGGGGTGGTGAAGATGCGGTGTTTGGTGGGCATGGGGCATGAGTCCGTCATCGGCACCTGCGTGGGTGGTGCGGTTTTTCGTTCTCAATCCTTCGGCCACAGCCACACCATGTAGCCCACATAGGCGGTCAGTAGCAGGGCACCCTCCCAGCGCATCAATTTCTGGCCCGTTCTCAGGATCGGCACCAGGATGACGGCAAAGGCGATGGTGATGTAGATGTCCGTCATCTGGATGCCTGCTCCATGGAGAGGTTTCACCAGGCCGGCCCCGCCTAGGATGCCCAGGATGTTGAAGATGTTCGAGCCGATGATGTTCCCCAGAGCGATGTCCGGCTCTTTTTTTAGCGCTGCCACCACGCAGGTCACCAGCTCCGGCATGCTCGTGCCTGCCGCCACGATGGTCAGGCCGATCACGGCCTCGCTGATGCCATACAGCCGTGCCAGGCTCACCGCGCCGTCCACCATGAAGCGCGAGCCCACCACTAGCAGGCCCAGGCCGCCGATCATGAAGACCACGTCCCGCCCCACACTGCCCTTCGGCGGCGGCAGTGCCTCCGCATACTCCGCCACCACCGCCGGCGGCTGCTTTACCCGTTTTGCATACATCACCGTAAAGATCACGTAAGCCACCAGCCCCGCCATCAGCAGCCCGCCTTCGAGCCGGCTGAGGTAAAGATCATGCAGCATCCACCCCCCGATCACCGAGATGACCACCATGATCGGTGCATCAATGCGCAAAATTTGTAGCTGCACCTTCAGCGGGTAGATCAGCGCCGTTAGCCCCAGGATCAGGCCCACGTTCAGTGCATTGGATCCCAGCACATTGCCTATCGCAATCGCCCCTTCCCCGTCCAGCGCCGCTTTCACGCTCACCACCAGCTCCGGCGCACTCGTGCCAAACGCCACCACCGTTAGCCCCACCACCAGCGGCGTCAGCCCCAGCCGTAGCGCTAGCGCCGAACTCCCCCTCACCAGCCCCTCCCCCCCCAAATAGAGCAGGATAAGGCCGAGCAGGATGATCGTCAGAGATTCAATCATGGGAGATGGGGAATGGCACCCATGTAACATCACCCGCCCGGATTTGTCATGTCAAGATCCCGTCCCCCCCTCGCCGACCCATGACAGGCTGGACGATCCGATCCGTTCATCCTCCCTACCCTCCTAAAATCTCCTCGTCTAACCAAACGCGAGGCGCACAGGGCCTCAGCAAAGTAGCCCGAGCTTTAGCTCGCCCAGGCCCCGCCTCGTCCGTGGCGTGGATTGGTCATGACGATCTCGCCTGGGATGCCTCCGGCATCCGGGGGCGGGGAAGACGGGAGCCGTGTTTCAGGGACTGGAATCGTGGCTCTACGCGCGCCGTGTGTATCTGCGTGTGGGGCGAGGAGACTGTTGCGGGTCAATCGGTTAGGTGGATTGGTTCACCGTGAGCTTGGCCTCTTATCTTTCATTCCCGTTTATAAAACACAATCTGTCAATTGTTGTACCCTGACCCCGTTTCCCCGCTTATCCAACCCCTTGATTATGGATGATTATTATAAGGAATTAATGGATTTTTTTGCCGCTTGGTTTCCAGACGCTGATCTTGAAGGTTTAAGTGATGAACAAGTGGTGGAGGAGTATATAAAAACGGCAACGCCAGCGATGCGATATAAAGTTACCGCTCAGTGTCGGGCGTTACTTGAACAGCCGACCTTGCCGTTGCGTTTAATCGCGAAAAATGCTTGGAGACTATTCGAGACACAGGAAGAATGCCGACAATGGGTTGAGGGTATTGAGCGTAAGCTTAGTATGTGAATTGTAAGCTTCTATCCAGGCACCGTGTGGATTTGCGTCATGAGCGAAGAGGATGTTGAGGATCAATCGGTTAGGCGGATTAGAGTGACAGTGGGCTTTGTATCTAATTCTTATGGAAAAAAGTCTGCTGGGTATATTTCTGCATTAGTATCCGCCTCTGCCTCCACCGCTTGCTATTGTCCCATAAAGGTGACGTTGTGAAATCTGTGGGGGCGCATTAACGTTGAAGAAAGAAACATTCTCGGTTCTCAAAAAATTAAATTGATCATGAATACTCAACGC
>JAOZVT010000989.1 GCA_025869455.1 Prosthecobacter sp. | reverse complement strand
ACCAAAAACAACAGGAGCTCGAACAAGAAAAACTACGTGCAGACTCACTCGCCCAAGAGATCTCCCTTCTTCGGGCCCAATCCTCGGATACTACCCAGGTCCAACTCATCCCGACACGCCCTCGCATCTTTTCAGCTCCATCTACTACTGGGGAATCTGTAGTCTCGTTGGATACCGGACCATTTCCTCCTGTATATTCGCCATTAGCATGGGCTTGCTTGAACGCCTATCACTCCCAATTAACATCCTCCATTTCATCGTCGTCTTCGTCTTCTTCTTCTTCTTCTTCTTCGTCTTCTTCGTCTTCTTCGTCTTCTTCTTCTTCTTCTTCTTCTCCTCCTCCTCCTTCTTCTTCTTCTCCTCCTCCTCCTTCTTCTTCTTCTTCTTCTTCTCTTTCTCCACAATCGATTTATGACTACGCCGTCTGCCAATCTTCATATTTCTGGAAATCGACTCTCGTGCCGCCGCGAGATGCACTCTTTACGTCTGCAATGAGATATGAAGCCACCATCGTTGGCTTATTGGTGCATGCCATCGACAGCGTGTTCCTCTTTGCTGATAAAAAACTCCGAGCTTATTCAGAATTCACATACAAGATCGACGAAGCATGGCGCATCCCACCTCATGCAGACGGCGTCGGCGTTTTTCAAGATCAAGACGATAATCGTCATTCGATATTTTTGGTTGTTGAGGCGAAAAGAGACATGAGCGCGCGAAACCATGCGTTAGAACAAATCGGCCGAGAATGTTCCAATTTTGCCGCTGCAAACCAACGCCGTCATTTCTTGGGTTTGATATTTATCGTTTCTGATTCATCCATTACATTTTCTCTTTACCTTCTCGTCTCTGAAGGTGTGGTTGTCTCCAATAGTGTTGCATCATCAGAACCACCCCCGATGACGTTCATCTCGACCCTCCTGATTGAAGATACGGCCACACGGACTGATGAAAAATTGGCGAAACTGTTGTTCGCCCTCGCAACTGCCGGCCCCCACTTCACCGAGACGCATCAGGTGGATATGATACCCTATGCTCCGTCTACGAGTCAAGGTTCAGTTCGCCCGACATCTGCTCCATTCGATGGCGCTTGGATCAAGACTTTCCCATCAACGAGCGCCCGCCGGGTAGACGTCAACCTGTTGATGATTCCTGGCGCAGTTTTGGTGGTTGATACACCCGCCTTAAAAGTGATGAGGTACCCTCACATTCAAGGGCAAGTCGGTCCAGATGAAATGACGCCAGCATTGTTCATTCAAGCCGCTCAACAACTGTTGGATCTCCACACAAGCTATCAATGCGCCCATGGTGATATCCGGTTGAATAATTTGATTGTCAATCCAGCGGAAGAAAAGGTTGCATGGATCGATTTTGATTTTGCTTCTTCCGATTTAAAGCAACGTCAATATCCATCGAACTGGACATTTATCATCCCAGACGCCTGCCGACACGATAAAGCCAAACACCCCAATCTGATCACGAAAGAACACGACATATTTTCCTTCAGGTCGCTTCTCAATCTCTATTGCCCTCTTGATGAAACCCGAAGTAACGATTGGAGGATGCTGCCACAGGAGGTTGATCTGCTCGAAATTATCACCTGGTTAGGGAGATTTGATCGAGATCTTGTCCTGAAAATACAAGTAGCAACATTCGACAAGAAGGGAACAGGTTCTCCTACCAAAGGAAACGCGTAACATCCATTGTATTGATAAAAATCAATTCGTTACTTGATCGAATTTACCGTCTGATTAGAAACGGCCCATTGCTAATAAAATAAGAAAATTTTGTTGTTCATATATATTTTATTTTATTTTTATTTCATTCAGCTGGAACATGGAAAAGAGGACATCTGGCTCCACCTTCATTGAAATGTTGGTATGGATTGGCGGGATCCAAAACGGTTGTGCAGACGAGACAAAAGTGGGTGTTGCAGGTGCATGTCATGTGGTTGCAGCCGTGGAGCAGCTCGACGGGAATGCCACATCCAGGACAGTTCTTGCCGCCATTGGCCTGGAGGTACTCTTGGAACCGTTGGTCTCCCTCTTGGTTGTCGGTGCGCCATTGCTGAAAGGCTTCGCAGGTCTGGTCGGCATGCCACGGCGCGCGACACTTGACACACATGGAGAACTGGCACACGTAGCAATCGATCTTGGTGATCGCGTCGATGTCGTCCACCTCGATGACACCCTCACAATCGGGCTGGGGACAGGACCAAAAGTTGCCTCCCTGGATGGCAGTGCGGAATCCATGCCTGACGAGCGTCAGATAGGCATCGTCGTTGAGCACGTTGGAGAGCTCCGTCTGGGAGATGGAACACTCGCAGTCGCTGATGAAGCATTTGACGGGGAGGCGTTGGTCCGCGATCTGTGCGTTGGCCCACTGCATGACGCACTCTCGGCAGGCAACGTGCTGGCATTCTGCAACCACAAACTTGTCGCTGATGTGGCGGAACGCTTCCAATTCGTCGACGCCCATCGTGGCGCAGATGGGGCATGAGAAGAATTGCTGGTTCATCTCGTGCGCTTGCTGCATGTCCCGGTGGAGGATCTCGTTCGCAGCTTGCAACTCTCTGGCGAGTGCCTCATCTCTCTCCCTTTGATCAACAACTTCTTGCTCCCGTTGCGCCTGCCGCGCCAACTCCTCTCGCTCCAGTCTGATGCGTTCTTGCTCTGCTTCTTCCGCTCGGAACAACTCCAGGGCGAACGCCAGGTCAGCCTCGGGATGAGGCCGCAACTCTGGTACATCGTGGACGATTCTTGCTGTGGGGTGTTTCGACGCGATCGGTGGCGCAGTGATCGTCAACTGAGTTTTCGTCGAAGCACGCGTGGGAGTGGTCTTGGAGGAGGCGTGAGGAAGCGTCAAGGTGACGATGCGCACCAGGCTGGCCATTTCTTCCTGGACCGAGAGGGAGCCTTCTGTGGCGAGGGTTGGGAAGAGCTCGGCGGAGAGGTATCCGCGGAAAGACGTGAACGAGTTGAAGATCAGCATCGCGGCATTCGCATGGTCGGGAGAGGAATGAGAGTTGAAGAGCACCCACTTTTGCTTCTTTTGGTAGGTCAACACAGTCATGCCCAGGCCAATCAACACAAAGGCCGCTCGAACACCATGCCGCTTCGATGCCTTCACTTGAATCCTCTTGAGCGAGCCAAGGATGGTGAGGGCCGCAGTCTGGGAGGGGATCTGGACGTCCGATTGCTCGCTGAGGCGGTTGTAGAAGGGGCCATGCTTCCCCAGGAGCTCAGTGATCTCAGGATGGGCTTTGTTGATGGTGGAAGCGCTGATTCGGCCGAGGATGTGATCCACAAGTTCGGGAGTGGGCTCGGGATTGGAGTGCAAGATCAGCACAGCTGCTTCAAGCGCGGCATGCGTACATGCCGAAGCAACTCCAAGAGAATACTGATTGACGGATCCTTCAATCAAAGTGAAATTCATACTTCTTTTCTTTGGTTGAACAGATGATGATGATGATGATGATGATGATGATGATGATGATGATGATGATGATGAT
>JAOZVT010000988.1 GCA_025869455.1 Prosthecobacter sp. | reverse complement strand
CTTGCGCGCAGCGCGGTGGGTAGGGCTGTGGAGGGGATGCTCTCACTGCAAGTGACGGCGCGGGAGCCGCGGAATGTGCGCGCTTCGCTGATGGAAGCGGTGAAGACGCATAGCCTCGCGCAGCTCTCGCGTGCGTTGTACGATTTGGGTGGGGAGTACAGGTGGAACATGTAGGGGTTTACTGCATCACCAGCAAATCGATACAGCCGCGAAACCGTGTTCTTTGTGGCCGGCAAGCAAATGAGGGGGTGTATGGATACCGTACGCGTCGATATTTCATATCGGCCACTCAGACTTGGGTGGGCAATCAAGTCTGGCGACATGGACGCGCTTCGAGAGGTGGTAAGGAACTCGTACGCACTGTGGGGTGGGCGGGCCAATCCGATTCTTGTTGTAGATGATTTGGAACAAGCCCGTCGTATGGCGGATCTCTTTCAGATCGATCAGGTCTGGCCCGTTGGAGGCGAAGAAGAAGTCAAACATTTCAACAAAAAATTCCCACATCTGATCGACCCTATCTTCAGTAGATCGCTCTTCCTTAAAAGCGGGAATGGGACCAAGAAATGTACACTCCTCGATATCCAGAATGCATTGACGCATGGACGGGACAGCTCGGCAATAAAGGATCTGCGAGAAGCGGGATTCAAGCTTTTCAGCTGGAGTGAGGAGGACCCGCTCGCCGACGTATTGCGCATCCAATTCGGTGAATATCCGCCACCCACGGTGGGGATCGACTACCGAGAGATGGTGAAGCAAACCCTAAATGCTGAAGAAATAAATGTCGATCTAACTTCGCCCATCGGCATTCAGGGTATTGGTCATCCGGGTATACCTTTTCTCTGTCGGCAAGAATTGATCCAAGATTATGGAATGCGGGGCGGAGGTTGGAATACTCCTGGCTTCTATGTGGGTGATGCAACCAGCTTCGAAGATCTGGTTTGCTATTGGAACCTGCGAGCGAGCGGAATACCTCTCTGGTTTGTGGACCCGGCCCACTCCGCTAGGTATGCGCGGCTCATTCCCGCATGGAAGGAGGTGATGCGGGAACTCGTCGGAGGCTCGGTTGACCCGGAAAGCCGCATCGCAATCTGGTCAAGGCGGGAAGATTTTGACGCATTTCAGCCCCTCTTTGGCGACGAAAATCTCATTCATTGCCATGTCAGCGACATCCTTTGGAATGGTCTAAACCTTCGCGCACCGCGACTAATATTTAGTCCGGTGACGACACTTGGCATTCTGAGCGCGCGCGCTCCAAAGGAGCGGCCAAAGGTCTCGTTTGCGCTAGCGAACAAGCCCTTCGATGGTGATACGTGGTTCCACACACAGCACTTGGTAGCTTCTGTTTCATTCATCGGCGGACTATATGGCAACGAGAACTACTTATTGCAGCCTCCGTTCATTCCGGAGCTCAATGAGTTCTACGCGAGGACGCTCCATTTTGACTACAGCAAGCTAAGAATCGAACGTTCAGGAATCGGGGTTGTCATTGATGCTGCTGACTCGGACGTGTCGCTGAACGCACTTGCGGTCTCTGAGCTATTTCAGAAAATCTTTGAGATGGCGGGCTATCACGTAAAAACAAGCGGTAGCGGTCTTTTGGCTCGCCAATTGATTTCTCAGATGGGCGGGCTGCAAGGAACGAGAGCTTTCAAAATTGCGGGCGTTAGGCGGCTGATCCGTTCGTTTGGTTTGAACGCTACTTTCTCCAGATCAGAGGCGCTCAACTTAATTTCCAGCGTGAATCCTGAAGAGCCCGACAAGAAGTTTTCTGATCACACAGACCTCTACATAAAAGGGCGAAAAATTGGCTCGGATCTTAAGCCGCACGATGTATTTACTTACCTTGTAGAGAAGGGCTTATTCCGTATCGGCGTTGATCTCGTTTGCCCTTCGTGCAGTATTCGCTCTTGGTACGCGGTCAATGCGCTCCAAGAGAGTGTCAATTGTGATCTATGTGGCGAGAAGTACGAATCGGTACGCCAGCTTGTCGATGGTCAATGGCGCTATAGAAGGTCAGGAATTCTCGGCTTCGAACGCAACGCGAAAGGTGCAATTCCTGTCGCTCTAACACTGCAACAGCTCGACGCTACGTTTGGGCACGGATTGCAGAAATCCGCATATGCGCCGTCTCTCGACATCCGAAGGACTGACGGAACAGATGTCGAATGTGAAATTGATTTTGCATGGATTGGTGATGAGCCGAGTTCAAGAAAGGTCTGTTTAATCATTGGGGAGTGCAAGGATAGAGGTGCGATCAGACTCGAAGATTTTCGTCGCGATGTTGATAACATGAGGAAAGTGGCAGATTCATTTCCATCTCATCGGTTCGACGTGTTCATCTTGTTCTCGAAGCTGAGTACGTTTTCTGATGAAGAGGTTGAACTGGCCAGAACGTTGAATGGCGAATTTACAACAAGGGTTATTTTGCTTTCGGACCGAGATCTGGAACCATTCTATTTAGGCGGATTTGAGCGTTCTGCGTTCGGAAAGGGTGTGCATATTCACGGGCCTCTCGATCTTGCCAGGGCAACGCAAAATCGCTATTTCAGATAAAAATGGGAGCAGGTCTCGACTTTGTAGTGCGTACTTCCTTGAGATATTGCTTTGCGGTCAATCAACAACTATCGGCCAATTGCAGTAGTCGTCACGCTATGAATATCTGTTCGAGGAAATGATCGTGACAGACGAATTAACCGGCAAGTTTTGGTTGCGTGGTGAGTGCTATTTTGGAGTGCTGCGGCTATCCGGCAAGAATTCAGAGTTGCGGCTATTTGCCGATAAACAGTTCCCTCCTGTTCCAGGCGCATACCGAACCGTAACAGGCGAGCTATTTGATGGTAGGAGCGTGTCTGTTCTCGACTGTGTTCTGCAGGATATCCGAAACACATCAGTGCGGGCGCCTAAGCCGCTAGGCGAGCGTCACGCGAAGAGTGTCGCGACAATCTTCCCGCACTACGTTTGCCTCGGAAACGGGACGCTCTTAGAGTCGGATGTTTCGATATCTACCATTTCCTTCTACATGAAGGATGCTATCTCCGTCTTCTATGAGTTTGACGACTTTGGTTCTGTTCTCAATCCGGAGCCTTTCAAGGAGATGTTAAGGCGAGACAAAGAAAATATTCGCCAGCTCTATCTTGGAGATTTCCCGATAATTCAATATTTTACAGGTCGATTTGAGCTGGCTCGGGTTGAAATACCCGATGGAGTAGTCGTTGCGAGTCACAGGCCAGTCGAATCCTTGGGTGGGCCGAGAGGAGTTCGAATCGAAAATAAAGTGCAAGTTCGGCTCGAGTTTTTTGCACCAAAACACCTTCGTGATGCGCTGGATGGCCTATCTAATCTCGTACGATTTTTTGAAACGACGATTGGGCGTCCTCAAGATTTGAATGGCATTAGAATCGGACTTGTCGGCGATTCAAATGACGCCGGATTGGATTTGGTCCGTAGTTTTGAGACGAAGCACCGATCGAGTCGCAGGCCCGATCGCGGGCCAGGACCTCGAGATGTTCTGCTCT
>JAOZVT010000987.1 GCA_025869455.1 Prosthecobacter sp. | reverse complement strand
CGACTATATCGAGCGGACTCAGACCAAGGATGGTGGCTACGGCAAATCAAGCCGTGACGCGCACTACAACCAGTGGAGTCTGACTGGTACTGGGGCTCTGGGGTTACAAACTCTTAGCAAAGGCCGCACGACATCCATCAAGAAGGGCATCAAATTCCTTCGTGAATTCATCACGGCTGAACCGCTGGATTGGAATAAGAACTGCAATCTTTACTGCTGGTATTACTACACGCAGACCTTTTTCCAGGCAGGTGGGGATGATTGGAAATTCTACAATGAGCAATTCCTTCCGCAAATTCTCGGTGCTCAGCAACCTGACGGCAGCTTCAAAAAAGCTCGCCCGAACTGGCCTGCTGGTGATGCGCCTGATCCCGTCTATCGCCAAGTGCTCTGCACGCTCCAACTCGAAGTCTATTACCGCTATCTGAAAGTCGGGGACCGGGAAGAAGAGAGTTTCTTTGATCGCCAGTAAGTGAATTTTCCTTGGTGAATTTCAAGAAGCCCGATTTTTCGAAATCGGGCTTCTTTGTTTTGCGGGCGGGTGCTGTCCAGTTGTTTAACGCAGCGTGGGGCAGGAAAGGGGGGCTTTTTTAAATGAAAAAGTCTCAATCTTTGCCGTGAATTCCTCTTGCTAATCGTGCTTTTCGTGGTTTCTTCACGGCCCTTTTAACATCCCAAACACAACCCGCCTGACAAGGTGTCGGGTTTTCAAACGACCATGAGCGAAGCTACCACAAGCCCCAAAGAATTCAAACTGCACGAAAAAGACACCGGCAGCGCCGACGTGCAGGTCGCGATCTTGACGGCCCGTATTAACGAACTGACGGAGCACCTGACGGTCCATTCCAAGGACCACTCCACACGTCGCGGCCTTCTTCGGATGGTTGCACGCCGCCGGAAGCTTCTTGATTACTTGAAGCTCACGGCCAATGAGCGCTACTTGAAGCTCCTCAAGAGCTTGAGCCTGCGCCGCTAATAGATTTTTTCCCAACGATAAGGGGTGATGCACGAACATCACCCCTTGTTTTTGTGGTCAGCACATCATCTGGACGACGTGCCAGTGATTGGAATTCAGTTTTCCGTGATGAATCACGAAAACCACCTTCGTACTCCATGCCTGCGCATGCCACTAGAGGTGTTTTGAATCTTGCCTGCATGCTTGCAGGTGTCCCTTTCCCCAAACAAACAAAACATAGAACATAGCCACCATGGCCATCCATAAAGTAACTACTCCCTGCGGTTCAGGGATCATTGAAATCGAAACAGGCAAGCTTGCTCACCTCGCTGATGGCGCTGTGACCGTCCGCCTGGGTGACACCATTGTCATCGTCACTGCTGTCTCCGCCACGAAGATCAAGGAAGGTCTCGACTTCTTCCCGTTGTCTGTGGAGTACAAAGAAAAAGCTTCTGCTGCTGGTAAGTTCCCTGGTGGCTACTTCAAGCGCGAAGGTCGCCCAACTGAGAAGGAAATCCTGACTTGCCGTATGACGGACCGCCCATTGCGCCCGTTGTTCCCAAAAGGCTACCTTTACGAGACACAGATCGTTGCCCTTCTGCTTAGCGCAGACGGACAGAATGATTCTGACATCCTGGCGATCAACGGTGCTTCCGCTGCTCTTTGCGTGTCTGACATTCCTTTCGCAGGCCCAATCGGTGCCGTGCGTGTGGGGCGTGTGAACGGTCAGTTCATCGCCAACCCGACTCACAACCAGCGCGAAGATAGCGATCTGGATCTGGTGTATGTTGGTAATAAGACCGACGTCATCATGATCGAAGGCGCTGCCCTCGAAATGCCTGAGAGCGACTTTATCGCCGCCCTTCGTTTTGCTCAGGACAGCATCCAGGGCTTGGTGAAGGCTCAGGAAGAACTTGCCGCTCTGGCTGGTAAAGTGAAGCGCGTTGTGCCTCTCATGCTCGTCAAAGACGAGTTGCTGGAAGTCGCTTACGAAATCGCTGGTGACCGCATCGAAGGTGCTCTCTATCAGCCAAGTAAGATCGCCCGCAGCAAGGCTGTCGGTGCACTGAAGGACGAAGTGGAAGTCGCTATCAAGGCTAAGTTCCCTGAAGCTTCCAACTTTGAAATCGGTCAGGCGTTCGACTACCTCCAGAAAAAGGCTTTCCGCATCTCCATCCTGGACAAAATGAGCCGCTGTGATGGCCGCGCGATCGACCAGATCCGCAACCTTTCCGGTGAAGTTTCCGTGCTTCCACGCACACACGGTTCTGCTCTTTTCGCCCGTGGCGAAACTCAGGCTCTTTCCATCGCAACGCTGGCTCCGGCTGACGAAGCTCAGGAAATGGACACCTACGCAGGTGGCCCTGACAGCAAGCGTTTCATCCTCCACTACAACTTCCCTCCGTTCTCCGTGGGTGAGTGTGGTCGTTTCGGTGGTCAGAATCGTCGTGAAATCGGTCACGGAGCTCTTGCTGAGCGCTCCATCGACGCCGTTATCCCGCCGAAGTCCAAGTTCCCTTACGCAATCCGCGTGAGCAGTGAAGTGATGGCCTCCAATGGCTCTACCTCCATGGCTTCCGTTTGTTCGGGCGTTATGGCCCTTCTAGACGCTGGTGTACCTCTCATTCGCCCAGTGGCAGGTATCTCCGTCGGCCTCGTCACCGAGTTCGAAGGCGACAACATGAAGCGTTATTTGACCATGATGGACATCCTTGGATCCGAAGATCACTTCGGCGATATGGACTTCAAGCTTTGTGGCACCTCCGAAGGCGTCACCGGCTACCAGCTTGACCTCAAGCTCCCCGGTATCCCCCTGAGCATCCTGGAAGAAGCCATCGCTAAGGCCAAAAACGGCCGGACGGAAGTGCTCTCCGCCATGGCCGCTGCCATCAGTGAAGTGCAGCCTCTGAGCCCACACGCTCCTCGCATTGAGATCTTGAAGATCAACCCAGACAAGATCGGTGAGCTCATCGGTCCTGGCGGTAAGAACATCAAGGGTATCCAGGCTGAGTCCGGCGCTGAAATCAGCATCGAAGACGACGGCACGATCTACGTTTACGCCACCCGCAAGGAAGGCCTGGAGCGTGCGATCGAGATGATCGGTGGTGTTTCTCAGGAAATCGAACCCGGGAAGATCTACACTGGCAAGATCGTCAGCACGACAAACTTTGGTGCATTCATGAACCTCGGTGGCAAGAAGGACGGTCTGATTCACGTCAGTGAATTGGCTGACTTCCGCGTCAACCGTGTGGAAGACGTCGTCAAGGTCGGTGACATTGTTACCGCCAAGTGCCTCGGCATTGACGAAAAAGGCCGCGTGAAAATGAGCCGTAAAGCCGCAATGAAGGAAAAAGATGAAGCTGCTAAGGCAACATCTGACACTCCCGCAGAAGCGTCTGCTGAAGCTGCTCCTGAAGGCACCTCTGAAGCTTAATCCGCTCCATTTGTTATGATTGTGCGGCAGCCGGGCAACTGGCTGCCGCTTTTTTTTAAGCTATTTCAGCGATTGAAATGCAGGGCTAGCTGGTTTTTCTATCAGCTGCGCAGTTCTGTTGCCGAACTTC
>JAOZVT010000986.1 GCA_025869455.1 Prosthecobacter sp. | reverse complement strand
CCCTTGATACACGACGCTGACTCAAGCGCCATGCAACGACTGGCCAGCGGTGAAGACATCGCTTTAAATGAAATCATCCATCGCTGGCAGGATCGGCTCATCTCCTTCCTCTGGCACATGACGCACGACCATTTCGCGGCGCGTGATCTGGCCCAGGAAACCTTTGTGCGTTTATACGAACATCGGCGGCGCTACCAACCCCAGGCCGCCTTTGCCAGTTATCTCTTTCGGATTGCGCGAAATCTGCTCAAAAACCACGCGCGCTGGAAAAAACGTCACCCGTCTGAATCCCTGCAATTTCTTGCGGAGGAGGGATTTGACCTAGCTACGGATTCGCAGTCCCCGGATGAAGGCATGGTGGGCGTGGAGACGATGCGAGAAGTGCGACGAGCTATTGAGGCATTGCCTGAAGAACTGCGGGAAAGCTTCATTCTTTTTACCTATCAAGATCTTAGTTATCGGGAAATTGCCGAAACGCTGGACTGCACGGAGAAAGCGGTGGAAACCCGTATTTACCGGGCACGGCAGATGCTGAAAGAAAAATTGGCTCCGCTGGTTTCAAAATAAGCCCTCAGTTGACGCTGGCGGTGGCCCACGGCACCGTCAGCGATGCTTCTCAACCACGGCATCCATCTCGGCTACTGCACCAATATCCATCGCGGCGAAAGCTGGGAGGAAACCTGGCGCGGTCTGCGTGACTACACGCTGAGAGTCAAAGAACGCGTCAGCCCAGATCAACCCTACGGGATTGGGCTGCGCCTGAGCAATCAAGCCTCACTGGAGCTCCTGGCCTCAGGTAAATTGGCCGAATTCAAGGATTGGCTCGCAGCCAATAATTGCTACGTCTTCACCATCAATGGCTTTCCCTATGGGGCCTTCCATGGCACCCGAGTCAAAGAGCAGGTCTTCCTGCCGGATTGGACCTCCCCTGACCGACTGGCCTACACAAATCGCCTTTTTGATATCTTGGCCCAGCTCCTACCTCCAGGTGTCAGTGGCAGTGTCAGCACCCTGCCTGGTTCGCACAAAACTTTTAAAATCGGTGGTGATGAGGTGCAGGCCATCTTTAAGAATCTGCGCCTTTGCCGCCAGCACATTGAAGAAGTAGCCACTGCTAGCGGGCATGATCTCCATCTCGGCCTGGAGCCTGAGCCTCTGGGCCTCTTTGAAACCAGTGGTGAAGTGCTGAAATTCTTCGGCCTCTACTACGACCAAAACTCCCAGGATAAGGACTTCTTCAAATTCATCGGCCTGAACTACGACACGTGTCATTTGGCCATCGAGTATGAAACGCCGAAACGTGCCCTCTCCCGCATCACGGGGGCTGGCATCCGCCTGAGCAAGCTGCATTTCAGTTCGGCGCTGAAGCTGAAACCCACGCCGGACATGGTGGAAAAACTGCGCGCTTTTGATGAACCCGTGTATTTCCACCAAGTGATTGCCGACTACGGTCCTACGACACCGCTGCGTCGGTTCAAAGACTTGCCTGATGCTCTCCAGTTTGCGCAGACCAACCCCGCCGAGTTAGGCGAAGAGTGGCGTGTGCATTTCCACATCCCTTTGCACGCCGAACCTACCGAGGGTTTCCAAAGCACTCGCGACCATATCGAAGGCGCCATGGACTGGCTTTCCCAAAACCCGAGCAAGTGCCAGCACATCGAAATGGAAACTTACACCTGGGAAGTTCTTCCCACCGAAATGCGCTCGGGGGACGTGGTGGATCAGTTGGTCAAAGAGTATGACTGGACCTTGGGAGAGATGAAACAGCGGAAGCTTGTTGGCAGTAGCGATGATTGAACATGTGGCTGAGTCAGGGCCGCTGAATCACGATGCATTTCGTGATTGTGCGGTGAGTCTTAGCAAATCATCCGGGCACTGAATTCATTGCTTGGCAGCGGCAGAGAAGGAGGCGGAGGAAAATTCTTTCACTGTCTCCTGCTTGGCTTCATCAATGGATTGTCTCATCACTTTGGTGAATTCCTCGCTGATCCCTAGCCAGAGCACGTTCGTCTCTGTACCATTGATTTTCTTTTCCCACGCAAGCTTCCCGGAAGGATTGCGAAGCTTGAGTTCCACCCCGACATTGTGCCAAGTGGTGGTGAACAGGTCCATCCAAAATTCGTAAACATCCCCTTCCATCACGGGAAGGTTGCCTGGTGTAGTGCCCTGCCCTTCGATGATGGTTTTATAGCCAGAAGCTCTCAGTGCATCGGCCACCGCTTCAGTCATTAAACCTGATACCCCTTCTTTATTCTTGATGGCCAAGGTTCCAAGAACCATGCCGAAGCCGTTCCGCTTGTTACCGATGGTCGCTTTGTTGTCCACTTGACGGGAATCAGTGAATTGCTTCACATAGATCGTTCCGCGTGGCTGACTGGAGGCCGGCAAAGGGGTGTGAACCGCATTGATTTTGGTGGTTCCAACGGCGCATTGCGACAGGGACAATGCAGAGACGGCTAGAAAAATGAGGCGGGCAATTTTGTGCATCTCGTAAGAGATTCAGCAAATCATTACCCGTGGCAATCTTAAATTGAGTGTTCGCTATTGAATTTGTTTGAGTCAATGAAAATTAGCTCGGGCTGGAACTACTTTTCTGTCTGTCTCAATACCTGACCTTGCCTAACCAAGAGTTTCTGTAAATCGGGTACGGGTACTTTTCTGAGTGGCACATCATTCTTGATGGCTAGGTGCGCGGCGGCTCCTGCGGCTTGGCCGAGGGCCATCCAGGTGGGTTCCATGCGGATGGAGGAAAAGGCGACGTGTGTGGTGCTGGCGGCGACGGGGACAATGAGGCCATCCACGGTTTGCGGAATCATGATGCGGTAAGGGATCTCGTAGGGCCGGGTGATGTAGTCGAGCATGCCGAGGTAGCCTTCTAGAACCAAGGTATCTCCTGGTTGGCGTTTGCTCGCAGGGAAGCTATCGATGGGAAATTCACCGACAGCGATGCTATCTGGCTGATGTGTGACTGCTTGACCTTTGCCCGTGATGTCCTGTTCCGTGAGGGTGTACTCGCCGATCAAGCGTCGGCCTTCACGGACGTAGAGCTGCCATGGAAAACCTTCATTATCAGTGAACTCGTCCTTGGGCAGATGCATCTCATTGGCAAGCTTGCGGTGAGCTTCCGGAACTTCAGGATCGTTTTGCAAGAACCATAGTAGTCCGAGTGTGAGGCTGCGATGCTTTTCACAGATGCGTTGACGAGTAGTGTCATCTCCTTCGATATAACCTTCGTTTTCCTCAGGGAATGGGAAACCGAGAGGGCGTGGGTTGATGTTAACATCGGTTTTGTTATTCGGAATATCTGTGACGGAAAGGGCGCGGACGAGGGTGTCAAAATGGGCGAGATTGTATCCACGACCGGGTTTGAAGACTTTGGGTCCAGCGAGTCGCCCAGCCTTCAGATCATCAAAATAACCTAGGTAGCGGGTGCGATCATAACCGGGAGGCGGTGCGGTCATGGGTAAGGCATTGGCGGCATCTTTAGTTAGGCAAAGACGATACGTGTAAGCGGGCAGGCG
>JAOZVT010000985.1 GCA_025869455.1 Prosthecobacter sp. | reverse complement strand
CAACCTATACACTAGCAGAGTGGAAAAATTGGTCTGAATATGAATTTTGGAAAAAGTATAAGGTGCCAGAGACAGACGGGAAGATCATTCAGGCGGCCTTGGCCAAGCCTGGAGGTGTTTGCGTTGATGTAGGAGCGAATATAGGACTATATTCTCTTTATATAGCAGCCTGTGGTGCAGAAAAAATTTATGCATTTGAGCCTGCCAAAGACAATTTTGAACGTCTTTTAAAAAATCTTGTGAAGAATCCCTTCTTGATGGGGCGAATCTTTCCGTTACAAAAAGCTGTCTCCGACACACACCGACAGCTCTCGGTTTACTTCAACGAAACTAGTCCAGGCGAAACAAAAGTTGGAGTTGAAACCAGCGGCTCCGAGTCCTGCGAAGCTGTTTCTTTGGACGATTTTTGCCGAAATGAATCTATTCTTAGAGTGGATCTATTGAAGATCGATGTGGAAGGCTTTGAAATGCATGTTCTGGCGGGTTGCAAGGAACTCTTGGCAGCTCGGCGCATTGAGATCATCTTCTTCGAGTCCTTTGATAATGCGTTGCGCCAATATGGATCGAGCCGCCTGGACCAGTGGAACTACCTGCACTCACACTCCTATCATATCTTTTCATTGAGAGGCACTCGTCTTGATTCTCAAAGTTTCTGTCAATCGGATGCCTCCGACTATGTCGCAACGTATCATGATATTTTTCCGTTGTGAGACCTTGTTGGCGCGATCACAAGATCCTGCCGCCTCATAAAGTCCCTTTGAACGTATGACGATGGATTTAAAAGGAAGCGCGTGGACGATTCAAGGTTGCCCTTGCATCGTTGCTATCACACTTCGTGCACTGGTACGCTCCACCGCCCTTACTTCGTCGGTCGGATGACCACGATGTCTCCCAGCATCTGCTCTTGCTCCACCATCAGGTGGTTCAGTTTCATCAGTTCCAGCATGGCCAGAAAGGTCACGATGACCTCCACACGACTGGCGGCTGTACTGAAGAGCGAATCAAACCGCACTCGTCCCCCCATGGGAATGGCTTCCAGCAAGTGCTCGATCTTATCCGCCACGCTATAACGATCACTGACAATCTCACGAATGTCGGTGGTGTTTTCAAAGCGCTTCAGCACCTTTTGAAAAGCACGGATGAGATCAAAAATACCCACTTGTCCGGCCACATCTGGGGCCGGTGCAGTCAGATCGGGCAGCTCAGGAGTCGTGGCAAAAAACTCATCACCCTTCACTTCCTGTGTCCCTAGGAAGCTGGCCACATCCTTGAATTTCTTGTATTCCACCAACTGACGGATCAGCTCCCAGCGTGGATCTTCTTCATCCGCATCATCTTCGGGCGGTTGCTGGGTCTGCGGCAGTAGCTCGCGGCTTTTGATGTACATCAAATTGGCCGCCATCACGATGAACTCGCTGGCCACTTCGATGTTTAGCATCTTGAAGGTGTTGATGTAGTCCAGGTACTGCTTCGTGATGCGTCCAATGGACACATCATAGATGTCGATCTCATCTTTTTTGATGAGGTACAGCAGCAGGTCGAGGGGGCCCTCGAAAATCTCCAGTTTAACCTTGTAATCCTTGTCTTCCACGGGCGGAGCTTTGAGCGGGAAGCGGTGGGAAGCGAGCAGAAAAAATCACTTCAAGACTGGTGCCTCAATCCCCAAGTCCGAAATCAGCTTTCGGGCTGCTTCTAACTGCTCAGGTTTGACAAAAATCATCCGATAATAGTTTCCCTCCAGCACGACAAAGAGCGGTTCAAAGCCCTTTTTCTTGTAGTCGTTCACGGTCTTTTCCATCTCCTTCTCACTGTAAATCGTGAGACGCCACCAGCCGTTAAACAGAATGGCTTTGGTAAAAATGGCCCGAAAAGCGTTTTTCCCTTCGTGATACTCAAAATAGAGCATTTGCTCTCCCCCTGTGCGTTTCGTGTCTGAAAGTTTGTCAAACTCATCAGCCTTCATCCATTCCGTGAAAAGCTTTTCGCGGTCGCGCGACTTGGCTGAACTCACCTTGGAAGGTTTAACGTGAACGGGTTTATCCGCAGCGTGCAATGGCTGAATGTGCATCGCCATAAGAAGGAGGAATGCGATGTAGAAGATGTTTTTCATAAGATGAATGAGTGACAGCTATAAAAAGCACCAGAGCGAAGTTCCTTAGGCGGATTTTTTCTAAAGATGAACCAACCCCTTGATGACACCACTCTGAGGAAGCACCCAGCTTAGCATGATTTCCGGCAGATCGGCAAACTCGCAGCGATGGCTGATCCAGGGCTGCGTATTGATTTGCCCTGATTCAATCAGGCCTAAAATCCGTGGAAAATCCGCAGCCACCGCATTTCGGCTGGCCAGCAGGGTGAGCTCCCGCCGATGCAGCAGCGGATCATCCAGCGGCACGGGTTCCTTGGTGATTCCGACATAGACGATTCGTCCCGTGAAGCGGGCCAGCCGCACGGCACGCGCCATGGACTGGGAATTGCCAGTCGCGTCAAAAACGACCTGCGCGGCGGGTTCATCTGGCAAGGATTCCACCACCTTCACTCCAGGATAATGCTGCTCTACAAAATCACGCCGCGTCTGGTTAAGTTCTAGCAGGGTGATCTGATCCGTCGCCAGCTTGGCAAACTCCAGCACGGTTAGACCGATAGGCCCTGCGCCGATGATCAAGACATCCTCTTGCGCTGTTATAGCGGCTCGGTTCACCGCGTGGCAGCCGATGGCCAAAGTCTCCACCAGTGCCAGTTGGGCAAAGTCCAGCGCAGGGCAGGGATGCAGCTTATGAGCTGGTAAAACCATACGTTCTCTCATGCCACCATCCACATGCACGCCTAGGACTTGCAGCGTTTCGCAACAATTGGTTCGGCCTTGTTGGCACGCGTGGCAGTGACCGCAGTTCATGTAGGGCTCCACAGAGCATCGGTCACCCGCTTTTAAATGAGTGACGTCTGAGCCCACGGCCAAAACCTCCACCCCCAGTTCATGCCCCAGGATTCGTGGAAACTCGATGAAGGGCATCTTCCCCAGGTAACCACTGATGTCCGTGCCGCAGATGCCGATGGCCCGGATCGCCACCAGCGCCTCTCCCGTGCCTGGGGCGGCGGCTTCAGGCAGTTCAATGAATTCCAATGAGGTAGATTTTGTTAGGCGCAGGGCTTTCAATGGAGATTTTTTGGCTTCAGATGGATTATGCTACCTTATTGATTCTGAATGCTTCAAATAGTGCAGAAATCGTCACATCGCAGTGCTTTGCAGCTTGAAATTTTAGAGTCAATTTCCTGTCATCTGACTCGGTTCAGTGTTTGGCTGAGTTAGAGTAATATTAACCTCTACATATTATGCTCATAACGATTTTAAATCAAGTGTTGCAGGTTGAGAAGTTAGGGTGGGTGCGGGCGGTTAGGCTGCTTGGGTGGATAGCGGCTTTGGATGCGGCTCGTCTATTATATATAAAATTTACCACACCGTGTTCTCTTGGCCTGCCCCCGAAGTTTGAGCCAGTTTTTATGAGAGTCCTGGGTGCGCTGGC
>JAOZVT010000984.1 GCA_025869455.1 Prosthecobacter sp. | reverse complement strand
TCCCCTCTCACCACAAGCCCACAGCCATTCGCCTAAGTCTAATTCGTGCATTTCGCCTCAAAATTCACCTTCAACCCAGATTCCGCGCTTCAGCATGATTCAGCGGCAAAAAAAGCCTACATCTCAAGCGGTTCGGAGACTGCGGGACCGTTTTGATCACACCAAAAACGCAGGCAGAGAGCCGCCCGAGGCCAAGATTTGCAGCCGATGACCGTGCGCCAACGCAGAGGTTGGGTTTAATATTCAACCTTGAATCCAGAATAAAAAGAATCAACATACCGCCCCCCTCCCGATGTCTAACCCCCAGCCATTATGTCAGTCCCCATCACTAAGGATCTCGATCCTTATCTACGCAAAGTCCTACGCCTAATACCCCTGAGCCTCAGCCTGGGAATCGGCACTTTTCTTTACATAGGCCCCTGCTATTGGACGCTCAGCTTTGGCATCCTCTCAGGCATCCTCATCACCCCATTCATCCTCGCCTACAGGCAGCGGCCACAGCCACGACACCTCAGCCCGTACCTCTTTGGCGGGGTCGTCATCGGCCTCCACATCCCCCTGTTACGGACAGCCCTGTATCCCCTCACGGACTGGAAAGCCTGGCTCGTCCTCCTGGCCCAGTTCGGCTACTACCTCTGCATCCTCTTCAGCACCCACGCCCTCAGCCTACTGCTCCTCCACAAAACTAGGCAGAAACAGCCCTGTGACCTCACCCCCCCGGAGTAGCCGACCTCCTTTCTGCCTGGATTCTGGGATTTACGGCCGATGGCCGTGATCAATCGCGAAGTTCGGGTTGAGCAAAGACCAGCGCCCCCTTGCCCTCCGCAAAAAAAAGCGCGACTCAGACTTGCCACCCATCCCTGCTTAGATAAAAAGCCGCGCATCTTTCTGAGCAGGAGCTTTCAACCCGCCCTCAACCTCGCAGTCGAGGGACTGTCTTAGGCCTTCGTGGCGGTTAGCAATGCCCTCGCGGCGTCCACCATGTCCTGGCGCAAGGTGATGCGTACAAAACGGCGATCCTCAGACTCTTGGGGCGTGGTAGCACCCAGGACGAAGTGACTGGCCCTCACTGGACCCGGGGAATCTTCCGTGAAGAAATGCTCCTGCAAACAGCGTACGGCATCCGCACAAGCAGGATTTCCCAGCCGCACCTCCTCAGCAAAGGCCGCCACAGCAGCAGCCGTCCCCCCATCGTAATGACGGAGCGTGTAAAGGATGTCGTACGCGTCCTTCGGCTGCTGGCGATGGTAAAAGGCGCGGAGCTTCAGGGCCAGAAACGGGCCGACTTCACAAACCCGTGCCGTGAGCTTCTGCTCTGCACCATAAAGGTCCGTGCCAAAGAGGGGCACTAACCTAGCCGTAGCCAGCGCCCGATTTACCCCAGGCATGATCCCCGCCGTGATGTCCTCCACCTGAACCGTTCCGCGTTCGTGGGGCGGCTTTTCCACCAGGAAATCCACTGGCACCGTGACGCCTCCAATGACTTTTTCAAACCTGCATGGGTGCTTTTCATGAGGGCGGAAACCCTGACCTTGGAGCTCGTACCGCAGGCTACCGTAGGTGCCGGAATCAGAGGCTAAAGAGATGCCCAAGTCCACATCCAGGGTCGCCGGGCGCAGGAGGCTGCGCACCTCAGAAAAGTCTCCACACAGGTATTTCGGGACCAATCCACCCACGAGCACCAGATCTCCATGCCAGTTCCCTAAGCTGGACCAAACCGTCAGAAAGGCACTTTCCGCCAGGCTTACCCGATGCGCCTCATAGGCGCTGTAAACATCGTATTTCATGGTCGGCAAAAGCTGGACAAATCACGCAGACCCGCAGCAGCGTCCGGGCCACGCAAACCCATGCGCTGGAGATCCAGGTAGATCTGGGCATCTGAGACCAGGGTTAGGCCACTCTGCGTCTGTGTTTCCAGCAGGATGCCCTCATCTTCAGGCACATGCAGCCACAGCTTACCGCCTTCAGTCACTTGCCTCAGCCCCAGAGACTCCAGCGTAGTGGCATCAGGCAGGCGTGAGACATAGGCCGAGCAGACTACGGGCTCCACATAGGGATGCCGCACCCACGCGGCTATCCACTGGGTAAAGGCCATAGGCACCTTCTCCGCCAGGGACCACTGCTGGAGACGATAGGCCAGTTCCTCAGGAGTCCCCGTGAATCCCGCATAAAGTCCGGTGTAATTGCGCTTCGAGAAACGGTCTGATTCCGCCCACTCATCCAAGAGCGAAAGAGCATCCCGGAGACGAAACTCCCGGGCACTCGTTTTTTCCGCCCACCCCTGGCTGATCAGGTACTGGACAATGCGGGAAACCAGACCCGCACTGGCCTTAGTGCGGGGCACAATCTCCGCCTGAGTCCACACGCGGTCACGATCTGTAAGCAGGCAACGAAGAATACGCGCACTCTTCCCCACAAAAATGTTCCGAGGCTCCGATTGATAACTAAAAGAACGCCCCGGCAAAGCACGGCGATCAATCAGCAAACCAGGTGCCCGCAACCAGCAGCGCCCATTCAGATCCATAGCGGCAATCCCGCGCTGCTTGCAAGCATCCAGCATACGTGGGGACAGCTCAGGAGTCACCAACAGCGGAGCAGGATCTCCAGGCGAGTCCTCCGCCCTTTTTTCTAACCAGTCCAGCCCAGAAACACTGGGTTTTAACGCATAGATGGGCTGAAAAAGCACCCTTTGTTTATCCAGCTCTAGCTCGACCGAATCTCGCTCTTCCACGGAAACGTGCCAAGACAGATCAGGATCGTTTCGCAGAAGCTCCTGGAAGTGAAAGACAAGCTCCCCTTCATCGCGGATGATCCAATTTTTACTGAATTCGTCTTTTTTCACTGAGCAGTAAAAAACAAGTTTTCAGTAAAAATACAAGTTTTTTCACTGAAAAGAGCAAAATTTACTGATCAATAAAAGAAATACATTCCAGTAAAAACAGCCTTCAAGCCTTCAATATAGCTCCGTGGAAGCTACACCCTGCCGCTTAGAGTCTCACTGCCACCATCGAATCACCGGTTTCCCACCACTCCAGGACCAGCGCCCCCTTGCCCTCCGCAAAAAAAAGCGCGACTCAGACTTGCCACCCATCCCGGCTTAGATAAAAAGCCGCATGTCATCTGCTGAATCCAGGCCCTATCATCTCAATCAAGGCGGCGAAAACCTGGGGCAAATGACCCGGGAAGACATCTTAGCCCAGCTCGCCACAGGCCACCTCCAGCCCCATGCCCTCTGCTGGCGGCTGGGCATGGCCGAATGGCTCCCCATTTCCACCCTCCAGGTCCCCGAAGATCCCGCACCCCAGCCCGAAGCCCAGGCCCCCATCTTCCCAGACGCCGCCACCCCCCAGAAACCCGTCTTCCCTTCCGCACCCGCGCCCGTCTTCCCAGCGGCGCCGGATCCCGTCACCACCCCAGAAGCAGTCTTCCCCAGCAGCCCCGCTGCCGCACCAGAAGCCGTCTTTCCCGCCCCGGCCACTGAGCCCATCGTTCCCCCCGCCAAAGAGGAACCCGTCTTCCCCGCCCC
>JAOZVT010000983.1 GCA_025869455.1 Prosthecobacter sp. | reverse complement strand
CTTTGATTTGCTGCTTCCAGAATCCAATTCATCAGACCGAAGTAGATTGGCTGCTATCCAGGAGGCGCGAGCATCTGGCATTGGTCGGTATCAGTGAATTCCAGGTGAATGGATTCCTTCCTCCAGGAATTTTTTCGGTGATTCATAATGCGACTGATATGGAGAGGTTTAACTTTCATCCTCATCCTGCCCAGCCTCCCTATTTGGTCTTTCTTGGACGGCTCACAGCCAACAAAGGCGTGGATACGGCCATTGCTGTGGCCAAGAAGGCCGGGATGCGGTTAAAACTAGCGGGCACTGTGTCTGACGAACCAGGTGGGAAAGAGTTTTTTGAACAGATCGTCCGGCCTCAATTGGGTGGGAACATCGAGTATATTGGTCCAGTGGACGATGTACAGAAGAACGACCTGCTTGGTGATGCTATAGGTTGTCTTTTCCCAATTCGCTGGCCAGAACCCTTTGGTATTGTCATGGCCGAATCATTGGCCTGTGGCACGCCTGTGGTTGCGACACCCTGTGCCTCCACGCCTGAAGTAATCGCGCAAGGGATCACTGGCTTTCTGGGAGAGACTGAAGAGGCCTTGGCAGAAGGTGTAAGGAATTTGAACCGCTTGAATCGTGAACATTGCCGCCTTGCTGCTGAGGAACGGTTTTCCGGTGAGGTTATGACGATACGTTATCTCCGAATTATTGAGGAACTAGTTCGATAGAACTTAAACACAGACGCTTTCAAATCATACTCTGGTAAAAAATGAATTGGCTTCGTCTGATTAAAAATATTCCGGTGCGATTCAGCGAAGAGCGGTCGGATCAATTGGCCCATGGCCATGCCGATGGCTACAGACGACTATACTTGTCCCCGTCAGAGTGGCTTATTTGCCCAGATAGCGCATTGGTGGTTTCAATCTGGCGGTTTCACTTCTTTAGCCGTGGTGGTAGAAGAGAACTGAAGGATTTCTTAGACCTAGCCTGCGGTTGCCAGCGCTTGTTTGATTTAGGAGCCTCTGCTGGTATCTTCAGTGCACTTTTTGCTAATACCCGGTCTGGTGGTTCGGTTCTTTCTATCGAGCCCGATGGGAAAAGTTTTCGTCTTCTGGCCGAAACGGCAAAGCTTAATCAGAAAAGCGATATGGACTGGCACCTGCTGCAAGCAGTAGTGACTGATAAGCCTGGTAAGGTAGCATTCCGCAGTGTTGAATTTGGAGGAAACATTGTCGCGGCCGATGAAGGCAACCCAATAGAATCACATAGTCTTGAAAGCCTTTTCGCAACATCTGGATACATCCCCGATATCATCAAACTAGATGTAGAGTCTTATGAATATGATGTATTGCTTGGTGCTGTGGACTGGCTGAAAACCCATCGCCCTCGGCTTTTTCTGGAACTGCACTGGAAGCAACTTGAAGACCGCGGTCTCAATCCAGAGGATCTACTAAAAGTGCTGAGTGATATTGGATACCGCTGGGGCAGCTTGAAGGACTTTGTGTCTCTAGCTCGATATAGCCTAGATAACTCTGGTGTGGTTAGGATTCCTCTGATTGCATCCCCAAGCTTACCTCAGTCATGAAAAAGAAGGTACTCCATATCCTGGCGGGGTTAGACCGTGGCGGATGTGAAGGAAATGCCCTGTGTCTAATTCTGCAAGCTCGAGAATATGATCATCATGGTCTGATCTTGGGTGTAGAGGGGGAGATGAGTGCTGAATTCGTTTCAGCAGGCACAGAGTTGCGGTATCTGAATAAACCTTCAAAATTCCCTTGGAAACTCAGCGCGCTAATCCAGGAACAGGTGGCAGATATAGCCCCTGATGGGGTGATCATCTGGCATGGCATGGTGATGTTGCCCCAGACTCTACATGCGTTGAGTGACACCGGTGTGCCCATCCTAGTGCATGGAGGCAATCCAGCGCATTCGATGCCTCTATCTGTGGATGTCCGCTATCTTCTTTTGGAGAAGGTTCTCGGTAAGCGGGCTTCGGCTCTTTATGTATGCTGCTCCCGCCACGTGGCGGACTCGTTCAGAGAAAGTCGTTATTTGAGACGGTTTCCGCGAGCCGTGGTGCCTAACGGGGTGAAGGATGTTCTAGTGCACTCCATGAACGAAAAGCAGTTCGATTGTTCAAAAAAGTTGGTCATTGGCATGGTCGCACGGCTGGATGAGATCAAAGATCATATGACGCTGCTGAGGGCTTTTAAAATTGTTTTAAAGAGTCATCCTCAAGTACAGTTAGAGTTGGTAGGTGACGGAGTTCTGCGTGCTTCTTTGGAAGCTATGGCAAAAGAATTAGGGATTACCGAAACGACGCGGTTTTGGGGCCAAGTGGCAGAACCGTATGTCGTCATGCGCGACTGGGATCTCTTCGTCTATGCAACTACAGAGAAGGAGGGGCTGGGTAATGCCCTAGCTGAGGCAATGATGATGGGGATCGCCTGCGTCGCCACAAATATTGGTCCGATTTCAGAGCTTGTCGGTGATCCCCCAGCCGCATTGCTGGTGCCCCCCAGGGATCCTGAGGCTATGGCGGCTGGTATAATAGAGCTTCTTCAGCACCCGGATATGCAGCATACTTTATCAACTGCGGGACAAGAGCGGGCGCGTGCAGAATTTTCGGCTTCCATTTTTGCTCAGCGTTATCTGGAACTTTTGGATCGAGACAGGAGGGCGTTATAATGAATTCAACGTTTGTTACCGCCTTTTTGGGCAACCGTGATAGCTATCAGGTTCCCTATGCGCTGGCTGAAGCCGATATGCTCTGCCAATTCATCACGGGGACATACTGCACATCTCGAACTGCTAAAGTGTTACGGGTTCTGCCTAACAAGTTTCGTGGTAAAATTCTTCAGCGGCACTCTCCAGGAATACCGGAGGAAAAGGTGAATTCAAGACCTGAGTTGGACATGCTTTTGAGACTGTCAGCCATTTTTGGGGACAAGTCTCTGCGTTCTTGGAATTGGGCCAACCGAGCTGTCTCCTTAGCTGCAAGAAATGCGGCGAGGAAAATGAAGAGTGATCTGCTTTTGTATGAACCTTATGCTTGGGAGTCATTCACGGCAGATTATGATCATGCTCCTCGTAAGGTCTTGTTCCACTTTCACCTGCATCCGGTGTTTGAACGGGAAGTCATCAGCCAGGATATGCAAAAGTTTCCACCAGCGATCAAGGCTGGCTGGCAGCGCACCGATGCCTGGCCAGAGTGGGACGACCGGGTGGTGGATGTTTGGAAACATGCCGATCTAGTCATCTGTGCGAGTTCATTCACACGTGAGAGTCTGTTAAAGCAGGGACTTCCGCCTGATCAATGCCGGGTGGTTCCTTATGGGATAACGGTTTCTGAGGGGACTTTGAGTTCCCAAATATCCCCTGCCTACTCTGTACTTTGTGTAGGATCTGGAATTCAACGAAAAGGGATGCATCATCTGCTGGATGCATGGAAACAGGCAAATCTGCCTCAGGGCTCAACCTTGACGCTGGTTTGCCGGTATCTGGACCCGTGTCTGGAGGCCGAGTTGGCCAGAATGCCTGCGGGT
>JAOZVT010000982.1 GCA_025869455.1 Prosthecobacter sp. | reverse complement strand
ATAGTCGTAGCAGGAGATGGTACCCTCTGCCCCACAGAGGACAAAGCCGCACTTCGGCTGGGGCTGGTGTGTCCAGGGATCGGTGAAGGTACCCCAGCGTGTCTCCGTTTTACTCAGGCCCGTGGCGTAGCGCATCACCGTGACGCTGTGTTCATCCACCTCCAGCCCATTCGGGTGGTCCCAGGTACAGGTGACCTCCAGCGGCACTTTCCCGCCCATGTGCCAGGTTCCCAGGGTGACCCCGTAGCCCATGTAATCTAGCAGTGATCCGCCGCCCTGTGCGCGGCTGTAAAACCAGCTAGCGGCTTTTTCCACAGCGGTGGGCTCATGCTCCGTCTTATCCGCGCCGTGGTAAAGTGGCCCACGGTTCCCACCGCGATGGTGAAACTCCCGCACTTCCCCGATGAGGCTTTCCTGGATGAGCCGATGCGCGGTCTGCTGGCCAGCATCCCAGACGAGGGGCCAATTGACCGCCAGCACTTTCCCGGTCGGCTGCATGGCTGCCACCATGGCATCCGCCTCCGCCAGGGACGCCGCAAAGGGCTTCTCCATCAAAATATGCGTGCCATACGGGGCTACTTTCTGCACCCACTCGCCATGCTTGGAGGCTGCGGGGCAAAGAATCACAATGTCTGGCTGCGTCTGCTCCAGGCAGGCTTGATAGTCCGTAAAGACCTGATCGGCCCCCAGGCCAAAATTCCGGGCGGCACCCACCAGGCGCTCCGGCTGCTCATCACAAATCCCCACAATGTCCGCCGCCGGATGTTCAGAAACCTGCCGGAGCAGATCGCCCATGTGAAAATGTTCAAAATTAATCCCTGCGATGCGCCAGCGTTTCATAGTTCAGTATCAACAATTTCGGAAGATTAAGCCGCAGATCAACTCCGCAATGCAACCGCTTTCTGGAGGCACTTAACCACATCAATTCACAACTTATTCACAATGACCAAAATGGTAATATTCACAGCCCGATTTAAGCTCCTTTTTTCTCTCTTTTTCATGTCCTCTTTGAGCCTCCCCAAATGGCCTTTTGAGGCTGTGGAACAGGCATTTTGCGTTGGTGGAACGCAACGGGAATGTCACTTTTGAGTTACTGATCTGCCACTTTCTTGATATAACGTCTTTTTCGTGATCAATCGCATAATTCGTTCATTACCAACGAATTAATAAACATTATTCGAAATAAATTTAACCTTTCCGAAGAATTAGGCGGCCTAACCGCAGGTTTTGAGTTCTCTTCAGGAATCAAAACTGCCACTTAAAATCCAAAATTCGGGCAGTTTGCATGGGGCTGGTTGTCACCTGTTTTTTTTGATTTTTTTTTACTTTTTCGAGTAACCTTTATTTGACCTTTCCGTAGCCCTTCTCCTTTCAAAAAACCCACTTTGACAACATCTTTTTCACAGTGGCTTTTTGACAATGTTGTCAGACAGAACTGACATGGATTTTCCTCTTTTGGAAAAATTTTCTTATTGGGGGGAGCAGCCGCCTGCACCAGTAGGCCCGTTGCGCTGCAACTGGCAGGGTGCACCGCGAAAGCCATCCCGTCCCGAGCTGCCAAATCCGTACTGGGAGCGCCGACGTCTCGTCGGCATCGTTCGCCCCAAACAACAATCGTCCCGCCGCGAAGCGTCCCCGTAGCCGTCCGCACCAGCAGGTGGGCGAGGTGGTCTGGAGTTTCGATTCGTGAGAACGGTGCGAGCAAAAGTGCCCATATCAATTGGGGGCGCGTTCGAGCATTGAGCCAAGTAGGCCCGTTGCGCTGCAACTGGCATCGCTGGAGGTGGAAGCTCTGTTATCTGGAACTGCCAATACGCCAACTGGGAGAGCCGGCCTCTCTTGCGGTGCTGCCTCTCCTTAATCCGCGTCAACAGGAGGGAGGATGGCCTGGGGTTTCGAGCTTTGAGAACGGTTTCCCGCGAGGGCGCGTGCGCTCCACGGGGAACCACGCCCTGGCGGGGGGCTGCATTCTCGCTCTCCTGCTACTTGGCGTCCCAGAGAAAGTGCTCAAGGCGGATGCGGGTGGCCAGTTCTTTGGCCTCGGTGGCACGTTCGCCGGAGGAAAGGGCTAGTTTTTCGGCGAGGCGGGCGGCGGCTTCCCATTCTTTGCTGGCCTCAAGGAGATCAATGCCAAAAAAACCAGCGCGATAGTACCAGCGGAATTCGGCAGGGTTGGTCGGGCCGGTAAATCCGCTGGCTTGAACGACATTGTAGCAGGCCTCCAGAGCTTCGGTCGTACGTCCGGCGGTGTTAAGAACTGCCGCTAGGGTGTAGCCTGCGCGGGCACTCCAGAGGTAGTTCAGATCATTTTCCCGCAGTAACTCGCGCAGACTCGTCACGGCTTTATCGAGTTGCGTAGGGTCTGTTTTGCCCATGAGCATGAGTATCTCTGCGCGCTCACAGGTGATGGAGCGGTGCATGTCTTCGGGCAGATTTTTTTCGGTTAAAAGGCTGTCCAGCAGGGTCAGCGCCTCGGCTTCCTGCCCAGCGCGGCGTTTCGCTAGGGCCTGCTGCTGGCGGGCGGGGACGCTGAGTGGGCCGCCGCGTTCTGCCAATTCCTGCCAGAGCTTGATGGCGGTGTCACGCCCTTCATCACTCATCATGGAGATGGCCGACATGCCGGCGAAGTAGAGCGCGGTATCGGCAAACGGGGTGTCTGGATTTTCCTGGGCCACCAGTTCAAATTCGGTGCGGGCATTGGCAAAGTTTTCCAGGCGGTAGTACGCGTCCGCCACTTTCATCCTCACGGTCGCGGCCTGGGAAGAGGTGGGCCAGGTTTTGAGAAACTCGGCCCCAGCCTCTGTCAGGACTTTCAGCTGACCTTGTTTGTCCAACATCCACAAGTGCGTGATGGCAATCTGCTGACGCTGGCGGTCCGTCAGGCTAGGCTGCGAGGCAGCGGCATTGAGGGCCTTTTCGATGCTGACAAAATCCGTGGGAATCTGGCCAAGCAGGGTTTCCGCCAGGGCTAAGTGGGCCTGGACGCGGCGGGGATGTTCCGGGTGTTTCTGAATGAACGTACGTAACTGGTCTGTGGCGGTGACAGGATCACTCCCGGCTAAACTCAGGGCCTGATCCAGCTCTAAATCCGCAGCCGTATCCCCTGTTTGGATGGCCGTAGGGACGCCCGCGCTGACGATCTCTAACTGTCCCAAAATTCCCTGGTACATCACCAGCTCACCCGCACGCAATGCGGCGATACCCGCATTGTACAGAGCCGCGCGGCGCTCTGCCAGAGTCGCCGCCACATTGGCCGCTGCCTGAAAAAGGGCCGCTGCCTGACTATACTCACTGCGGCTGAAGGCGGTGCCACCCGTGACAAAATCCACCATGGCAGACTGCCCGCCGCCGTAGCTCTGCCGCCATTGATTGGCCAAAGCGGTGACACGTTTGTCCACCTTCTGGGCACCATAGGTCTCCAGCGCCAGCCGCATGGCCTCCGCCCC
>JAOZVT010000981.1 GCA_025869455.1 Prosthecobacter sp. | reverse complement strand
GGTTTCCCGCGAGACGCAGGAAACAGCACGCGAGACGCGTGCGCTCCACGGGGAGGCACTGGGAGCGCCGCCGTCTCGGCGGCATTCGTCCGCCCCCATCCAGCCCGTCTTACCCCGCACACCACGCTGAATCACGGAATCTGGGTTTAAATTCGCGCAAACTGGGCTGCTTGGGTGGCGTTTCTTGGGGTGACCATGATGTTTTATCCTCGTTTGCTTGTTCTGGCCTCGGCCTCCATCCTCTCTGTCAATCTCCTGGCTGCAGACACAAAACCTGCCCCGAAACCCGCGGCCAAGCCCGCTGTCAAAACGCCGAAACCCCTGGACCCCGTGGATACCTGGGCGGCTAAGGTGAGCCCCACCCGCACACTCATTTATAAAAAAGTGGGGGATCGTCAGCTAACGCTGCATGTGTTTGAGCCGAAGGGGTTTCAGAAAACCGACGCGCGGCCCTGCTTCATCACCATCCACGGCGGCGGCTGGACGGGGGGCGAACCAAAGCGCATGTACCCTTTTGCCGCGCATTATGCAGATCTGGGCATGGTGGGCATCAGTGTGCAGTATCGGCTTTATAGCGCGAAGACTGGCGTGACGGTGTTTGATTCTGTCAAAGATGCCCGTAGCGCGGTACGATACGTGCGTGCGCACGCGGCAGAGTTCGGCATTGACCCGCAGAAAATCATCGTCAGCGGCGGCTCTGCTGGGGGGCATCTGGCGGCGGCCACGGCTCTGTTTGATGAGGTGAACGAAGCTGGGGAAGATCTGAGCGTCCCCTGCCTGCCCAATGCACTGGTGCTACTGTTTCCAGTGATTGATTGCTCCAAAGAAGGATACGGCAATGCGAAGATAGGCGACCGCTGGGAGGAAATCTCCCCCGTCCATCATGTGCGTGCGAAGTTACCACCGACCCTGACTTTCCACGGCACCGGGGATACGGTGACGCCTTACATCGGGGCCAAGACCTTTCATGAAAACATGCTGAAGGCGGGGAATCGCAGTGAACTGGTGACTCACGAAGGCGGTGCCCACGGCTACCTGATGCGCGATCAAGCCCTGCTGAACGACACCTTAACCCGTAGCGATGCCTTTCTCCGCGAAGTCGGCCTGCTGGGGAAAGAGTGATCTCGGATACCGCGATTCAGGCCCAAGTCCGCAGCTAAAAAGCCAGGGAGCAGGATTTACGACTGATGGCCGTGATCAAACACGGACATCCACGTTATACTTTTTGTTATCCACCCCCTCGCAGCCAGGATCATACACGCAGATCATTCAGCCACATCTTCACGGATGCGCCTTGCGCCAATCAGCCTCCAGCTTGTGAAAACCTAAAGTTAGGGTGCCATTGCCAGGAGCGGGATCTGCCGTCCAGCGGCGGAAGAAATCAGCACTCGCTTGATGCCAGTCGTCCGGGGTTTCATCTGGGCGCCTGAAAGATTCGTAGTCGCCTGACCAAGTGAGGTGGGTCAGAGCTAGCGCTGCATCATCGCGTTCCAGCGGTGTGCTATCAGGTGATATCACCACTCGCCACAGGGCCTCTAAAATGAGGTTCGGAGGGTCAAAGCTTTCGAAGCGAATAAAGCTGGAACTAGGCAGGTGCGGAGGAGGGTCAAACGTAGATCTGCGCTCCGTGCTCAACCAGATCCGGTACATGATGAGCCGCGTGTGAAGCTCAGGCCAACCCAGATAGCCTAACAAGCCAAGGCTGACAACGACCAGGAGGCTGCGAATGGCGATCTTCATGAGCTTGGCGGATTTCCAGGTTCATCCGGCCCTTCGCCGGCGGGAAGGGAGAAAGGGGGCATCTCAGATGGGGGGGACAAGGCGCGACTATTCGCTGGCCTTTTTCTTGGTGGTCAGCCGATCATGCCGAAGGATGTCCTTGGCGATGAGCTGCTCAACATAAGAAGAGAAGGACCGACGATCCAGTTTGGCGAGCTTTTTGCCCTCCTTCATGATCTTTTTGTCCACCGTGATGCAAGCTTGGTCTTTGGTTGTGAGTGCCATTGGAAAATGATGTGTGATGATGTGACAATGTGCAAGTGTGGTTTTTGGAGCGGCGGTGGTCAGTGGTCAGTTGTCAGGCACTTTTGCTCCACGGGAAGTACTGGGAGCGCCGCCGTCTCGGCGGCATTCGTCCGCCCCAACCAAGATTCGTCCGCCCCAACCAAGATTCGTCCGCCGCCAAGCGTCTCCGCACCTAGCTCCACCAGAACCTCACCTAACCAAAAGCACGCTCACACCGCATAGGTCCTATAAGCCATGTAGGACCTATCTTACCCGGCAAACCGACCCACCGCCCCCCCACTCTACTTCTGATAGATCGGCAAAAAGTGATGATACACACTCAGGCTCAGCAAGGCCAGAGACGTGGCATAGACAGGCCCCGCGCTTTTCTCATTGCCGTTGCGGGGAAACCACGCGCCCTCGGGGCTTTGAGAGGACACCAGCATCTGCTCCGTCTTTTGGCGAGCCGTCGCCGCATGATCCCCACCACGCTGATACATGCCCTGGGCATAATAATAGCAGCCGTAAAAGAACCACGGCTCATTGATCTCTGGCGGAAACTTCAGCAGCCAATTCGAAGAACCTAAAACCTCCGGTGCCTCATACTGCCCTGCCACTTGCAGAGACAGCAACCCTGCCGAGGTGGTGGAAAAAGTCTGCCGCCCCCCATACGGCTCATAGCTAAAAGCCGCCTCCAGTTGCTTCAGCTTCCCATGGCTATCCCGCTCTCCACGATAGCTCCGCTTGATGTAAGCCACCGCATTATCAATGGCATCCTTTGGCACATCGATGCCACTGTTCTTCGCCGCCCGCAGGGACATGAGCTGCCACACACTCACGCTGATGTCACTGTCACTGCTGGCGGGTTCATAGCGCCAGCCGCCCCGGTTCGCCTCACTCTTCGGCACCTGTTGGGCGCGGATGATCAGCTTGATCGCCCGCTCCACCATGGACCGCACCTTTTTATCCGTGGCCTCATCCGGGGACATGCCCAGCATCTCCGTCAGCATCAGTGTCATGATCCCGTGGCCATACATGCGGCTGCGATCACTCCGCCCCAGGTAACCATTTTCATCCGGCTCCACATTATCCACCACAAATTTCAGCGCCCGCTGGGCCGCCATCCCCTCTGGCGTCGGGTCCCCAGGCAGGTGCCCCACCGAGGCCAAACCCATGATCGCCAGAGACGTCATCGCCGCGCTGTGGCTCGGAATGTCCCCGCGCTGGAGCACTTTATCCGTTTTTTGTTCAGAAAAATAGCCCGCTGGCTGCTGTTGTTTCAGCAGCCAAGTCAGCGCTTTATCCACGGAAGCCTTCACCTGAGGAGAGATTTGCTCCGTCAGCGGCCCCTGAGCCAACCCACGGTTTCCCTGCAAAAAGAGGGTCAAAACCAAACAAAAAGGGCTGAATTTGGCGAAAAAAGAGGACATAGAGCGAAAAAGAAGCGGCTCACCAAGGGCATGAACACAGACTGTGCATAACGTATTTGGAACGGTTTCTTCACCGAATCACTCGGATTTTTGCACTTAGCTA
>JAOZVT010000980.1 GCA_025869455.1 Prosthecobacter sp. | reverse complement strand
CCAAAGACCGCCGCTGTGCCTTTGAAGAAGGAAACCGTGCGCATTACCCTGCGTGCACGTCCCGGTGCTGGAGCTACCCAACCGCGTGAGTCCACTTCCCCAGTGATGCCGATCACTCCTGACATCACTCCAAAGCGTGCCACAGCACCGATCCAGCTGCCTTCCGCTCCTCTGCCGCCAGCGCCGAAGTCGGCCACGGCTCCTGTGAAGCTGCCACCAGCTCCGATTTCTCGCAAAACGACCTCGGCTGTTCCTGTGGTCGCGTCTCCAGTGCCTAGCGCACCGCCTTCAGCCATGCCTGTGCCGCCACCAGCGCGCCCTCTGGGGCCGCCGCCAGCAGCCACCGTGCCGATGGCCGCTCCGCGTCCACCATCAGTTCCAGGCGCACCTCCGGCTGCTGCACCGATGGCTCCTCGCCCCGTCGCCCCTGGCGCACCTCCAGCGGTTCCTGGCGCACCGCGCATGGAAACCGGAGCTACCACCGCCCCTATTGCTAAAGCTCCTGCAAGACCTGCCGTGAGCGCCCCGCGCGCCCCTGGAACAGCCCCGATGGCCCCTGGGGCCGGAACAGGTGCTTTGCCAAAGGCCACCGTGAAGTTGCAGCAGACGCAGCCGATGGCTCGTCCAAGCATCTCCGCTCCTCCAAGTGCTCCGATCAAGAGAACCGCCGCCGCTGATTCCCAGCAGTTCTATGAAGACAAAGATCCTGAAGAAGGTCTGATGCCACTTTCCGTGGTGTGTCTCTTGTTCTCCGTGGTACTTCTCTGCGTGCAGATGTTCGGCAGTGATCGTATCTCTTCGAGCGAAGATTCTCCAATCATGGTCCCTTCAGCAAGTCCTGCTGCCTGGGAAAAAGTTCAAGCTGATGGTTCCTGGATGAACGAATTTGTTTCTCGTGGGCACCTGCCTTCCCTGCCTCAATAAGCTCTGTTGAATGAGTTTCTCGCGGTCTATTTTGTAACTTTTTAGAACATCATCTATGATTCTTGCCTGGGTTGTTTTTCTTCTTTCGATTGCTGTGCTCGCCCTGAATTTCATCGCCAAAAGCGGTGGAGCAGGGTTCTAAGGTGGCCTCGTCGCCATAGACGGGTTACCCTCGGTCTTTGTGATTCCTCCCCCTTTGAACTCTCAAAAAGTCGAAGTGGTGGGGATCGGAGCCGGAACGCTTGATGATCTTTGGCTGGTGCCAGATTTCAGGGATCAAGAAGGGGTTAGCCAAGCTTTAGATTACATTCAAATGGGTGGTGGTCCTGTGGCCACTGCCCTTTGTGTTTTAGCGGTCGAAGGTCACACCGCTGCGCTATTGGATACTTTGGGCGATGATGCCACCGGAGCCGCCATTGCTCAGGGGCTTGCCGATTGCGGGGTGTCTCACGCTGGGATTTGCCAAGTGCCGAGGGCTAGATCTACCCGCGCGGTCATTTTAGTCCGCCAGGGAGACGGAGCCCGCCAGATTGTGTATCTGCCTTCAAATGCTGGCGACCTGTCCTTGAGCGAGTCACAAAGGCAGCTCATTCGGCAGTCTCGCCTGCTTCATCTCAATGGTCGTCACGAACACGCTGCCCGCGAGGCCGTGGAAATCGCCAAGGCTGCTGGAGTTACCGTTTCCTTTGATGGCGGCGCTGGACGTTATCGGGACTCCATCCGTGATTTAGTGCTCGCCAGTCAGATCCGCATCCTCTCACGCGACTTTGCCCAGCACTTTTGCGGCAGCGAAGATTTATCCTCAATGCAGAACAAGCTGCTGGATTCCCCCACCCAGATTTTGGTGATCACAGAAGGCGTGCAGGGCAGTCATGTGGCGCTTCCTGACGGCGCTCGGTTTCATCAGCCCGCTTTCACCGCGAGTCCCCTGGTGGATACCACGGGCTGTGGGGATGTGTATCACGGGGCCTTCCTTCACGGCTGGCTTCAGCAATGGTCCCCACAACGCTGCGCAGAATTCGCCAGTCAAAAAGCCGCTCAAAATGCTCAGGGGCTCGGTGGCCGCTGGGTCTGCCAGAAGGTGCACGCGGGTTTCCAAAAATGACGGTTTAAACCCGAACTCCGCGATTGATCTCGGAATCCGGGTTAATTCAAGCCGTGCCTCATGGTGGAGTAAGAAGACCTGCACTGCCTTTTCGGCAATCTATTTCGGGACTCTCTATAAATTTCATCCTGGCAGCCGTTGCCGCAACGACACATCCGCTACGTCATGCATCGTGCCACAGAGTGGCACCCGTTTATAAGGCCGGCCTTTCAAGGCCGGTTAGGCGAGGGCAGCTCTCTCTCAATATTCAAGCGTCACAGAGTGACGCCCGAACCTGTCGCCATAATAGTCCAATCTGAGCGGGAATAGCGACCTAATCGCGTGCGGCTCTTCGACACTGCCTGAGGTGACCTCATTGTGGAAGGATGACGGCGAGGACTCGACCGTCGCTCTGCGGAAACGGGGAAGGCGGCATCAAATTTAGTCGGGAGCCGCTAGACGTCTGAATCCTGGAGGGATTCTCTTTGAATAGCCAGGGGTCTCCTGCCCTCTGGAATGCGAGGCTACAGAGCCAACCCGGAAGGGTTGCCCAATGCGCAAACAGAACTCAAACAGCTGGTCCCGCCACCACTCACTGAGCGATAACGCTACTGAATGGGGGAGAAATCCGTAGCGCGCATGTAAATGCTTTTCACGCCATCCGGCTGCGGAATGGTGAGAGAGCCATCTTTTTCGCTTTCAGCTTTGGCACTGATCCATTCAGGATCTGCACGGAAAGCGGCGAATGACGCAAGGCCTGCTTCATGACTGTCATGAGCCAGCATGTAAATAAGCTTCGTGCCCGCATCCTTTTGAGATGCCGTCGATGTCCAGTAGGCCATGTGGGTCATCCCATGCTTGGTGAACAAGCTCATGGTGTGATTTTTGAACCGCTCATGCAGCGCGTCTAATTTTCCAGGGAAGGTGGTGTAGGTGCGCAATTCAAAGACACGTGCGCCTTTGCCAGCCCCCACTTTGAGCGGTGGTGAGTAATCCGTCGCCGACATGAAAAGAGACTGCGGTGGTTTGGCCAAAATTTTGCCATTCTCTTCGCTGGCCTTGCGGGCGGCCTGCCATTCAGGATCTTTGCCAAACGCGGCGAAGGAAGCCTTGGCCGCCTCTTCGCTTGGGTGTTTGAGAATATAAATCAGCGTATTTTCAGCCCCATCTTCTTTAGCCAGCGGCACCCAGTAGCCGATATTGGTCATGCCATGTTTTTCAAACAGGCGGCAGGTGTGATCGCGGAATCGGGCTAATAGGGTGTCCAGCTTGCCCTCGTTGGTCGTATAAATGCGGAGTTCGTACACCTCGGCAGACTCAGCTTTGGCGGTGGATAATGAGCAGCCTAAAAAGGCCGTGCAGAGAAGGGGCAGGAGATGGCGGCGGGTCATAATGAAATAGAAACTCGGCTGGATGGAGCTAACTTACGACATCCCGAATGAATTTGTCACGACTGCAACATTGTTTAAACAGGTGTAGATTCCAGTTTGACAGGACTTAGAGAACGTTCTATACACTCCGCCCTCTCTAGCAGAC
>JAOZVT010000979.1 GCA_025869455.1 Prosthecobacter sp. | reverse complement strand
CAACTACGTCAAGAAGGTGGTCTTCCCGCTGGAAATTCTGCCAGTCATTACTCTGCTGTCTGCACTTTTCCACGGGATGATCAGCCTTGGTGTCTGGTTCCTGGCGCATCTGATCTTTTTTGGCTTGCCCCACGCCACTGTGCTTTATCTGCCCTTGATCATCTTGCCGTTCCTGCTGTTCGTTCTCGGCCTGAGCTGGGGGCTGGCATCGCTTGGAGTTTTCCTGCGAGATGTCTCTCAATTCATCGGCACGCTCATTACTGTGTTGATGTTCATGACCCCGATTTTCTACCCCATCACCGCTTTGCCAGAGGAATTTAGGCAATGGCTCTATTACAACCCTCTCACACCCGTTGTTGAGCAAGCGCGAGATGTGCTGTATTGGGGTAAACCACCGAACTTTTTCATGTTGGGTGTTTACACGCTGGTTTCGGCAGTCGTTGCGTGGCTGGGCTTCGCGTGGTTCCAGAAGACGCGGAAAGGGTTTGCCGATGTCCTCTGAAATCGCCATCAAGGTCGAGAACCTAAGCAAGTGTTATCAGATCTACGACCAACCGCGTGACAGGCTTAAGCAGTTCGTGCTTCCGCGAATGCAAAGCCTTGTCGGCTTGCAGCCCAAGCAGTACTACCGCGAATTCTGGGCGCTGAAAGACGTCTCGTTCGAGGTCAAGAAAGGCGCTGCTGTAGGCATTGTCGGTCGAAACGGTAGCGGCAAGTCCACCTTGCTGCAGCTGATCTGTGGAACACTATCGCCGACACGCGGGCTAGTTGAAGCCAACGGCCGCATCGCTGCATTATTGGAGCTTGGATCGGGGTTTAATCCAGAGTTTACAGGCCGTGAAAATGTTTATTTAAACGGTTCGATTCTTGGCATAGAAAAAGAGCGGCTCGACGAAAGGTTCGCCGATATCGAGAAGTTTGCAGATATAGGGGATCATATTGATCAGCCGGTGAAAGCATACTCCAGTGGAATGTTTGTGCGACTTGCTTTTGCCGTGCAAATGCATCTTGAGCCGGAGATACTGATCATCGATGAGGCACTTTCTGTTGGGGATCAGTTCTTTCAGGCAAAGTGCTATGCGGCAATCCGTTCAATGATGGATCGCGGCACAACTGTACTATTTGTTTCCCACTCCGCAGCTACTGTCAAGGCGCTTTGCCCACGTGCCATCCTGCTTAGTCATGGTGAGCTAGTAAGCGATGGCCCTGCCAGCCAAGTTTTGGATCGTTATTTCGTTCTTGGGTCCCAAGAGGCAAATACTACAGGAGTTACGCATCCGTTGGCGAATCCCGATTCAGGCGTAATACCGGCGACTACAAATGAGCAGGAACGCGAACAGATCGTCTCAGATTTGCAGCCCCCATTTGAGCGTCGAGTTTCCCATCGTGTCGGCACAGGGCAGGCTAGGTTTGTTGAATGCCGAGTATTGGCTGACTCTGAAGAAGCCATTGTCGTGGAAACTGGGGCAACGCTGCGCGTACAGGCGTTGCTGTCGGCGCTTGATGATTGCCCTTATGAGGGTGAAGTAGGTCTGGTGGTAGCCACGACAGAAGGTGTGGAACTATTTGCGGTTAATTCTTTTTTCCATGGCGTGCATGTGCCACCAATGAAAAAGGGGCAGTCACGTGTGTTGGAGTTTGAGTTTGTTTCGCCGCTCTCTAGCGGAGCGAGATATCGGATCGACTTGGGCTATCGCATGCCAGTTCAGGGCGAGTATGTAGATAAGGCATTTGCCGCAGCAGGTTTCAGCGTGGTCAACCAGGCCGACAAAATCGTCCCGCTGCTCTTCGATGTTCCGGGGAAAATCCACATCAGGAGTGCAATGTGAAAACTTATCTCCCCGACATTGATATTTCCGATCTTGTGCATGCGTTGGCGTCACAAGATTGGACTGTGGTTGAAGAAAAAATTCACAGTCAGCAATATGAACGCCTTGGGCTAGATCGCGCGTTTGCGATTGCGTCTGACCTGCTCATGCGCCACCAATCTCTAACAGGTCTGAGGATTCTTGACGTCGGCTGCAATAGTGGGCTAGTGGCTAAAGTGCTTTCCGCTCTTGGTTGTGTGGTTGTCGGCATTGATAACAGTGACGTTGACAGTCAAGGGCTCTATTCCGAACTTGAAAGTCAGCATCAATTTGCAGGATTTGAGTTTCATAGCAAAGACCTTGCTGAGTTTTTTGATTCCGACGAACGTCACTGGGATTGCATCCTTTTGCTTAGTGTGACGCATCACTGGGAAACAGGCTACGCCATGTCAGGCAAGCGCCGCTATTCTGATGAAGATATTCGGCACCTGCTCGCCGAATTGTTCCGGCGAGCCAGGCTGAGCATCTATTACGAATGCCCTTCCGGCGAACCTGGATTTGCGGTTGGCTTTGGTGTCAATTTTCTGCTGCGTTATTGCAGTGAATTACCAAAAACTAGATCTCTAGGAAACACGGTTGGGCCAAATGGCTATTTGCGTGAGTTTTGGGCACTGGACATGGAGTAACTGAAAATGCCAATAAAAAATCATTTGGATCGTGTGCCCAGCAAGGCGGAATACTCTATAGGTAAGGATGTGGAGCTGAACCACTGCTCGGAATCCTGCTTGCTCAAAGATATCGATCATCGATCTCGTATCGTTAAAACCGGACAAAGCGATGCAACTGCGCTGACCGTGATTCGCGACAGCCATCATTTGCTGGTTCCTATCGCGGGGGCGCAACGCTCACCCGCGCATGTTCTTGGAGCGCAAAGCAGCGTGGAGGGGGCACGACGCAACTGGGAGAAACTGATTGGGCATGGGCACTCGGCGTTAATGCCAGTTTCACGGGTCTGCGATTGCATGGCCGAGGTTCAGATCCTCGAAGGCGAGGAGTTTGAAGATGCAGCGACAACTCCCGCGTGGAAGAGGGTTCGTGGCATCGTAAGCAGTGTGTATGGCACAGGCTCTCAAAACCAGCCAGTCGCTTTTGATCAATGGTGCCGTTGGATGAGTGAACTTGCAAGCGGACTTGATGAACTTGAAAGAAGAGGACTTGCACACGGTGACCCCTATCCATTCAATGCCATTCGCACCGGCTCTGGTGCCAGTTGGGTCGATTTTGGACATCTAACAGATGATCCTTCGCAGCGGCCTAAGGACGTTTGGGCCTTTGTTTTGTTTACAGTCCTCCATACCTTAGGCAAGACTGGAGCCTATAGCCCGGCCCTGTTGAAAAGGCTGGCTCAAGTGTTGACCGTTGCAGAGCAACCAGGAGCATTCAACGCAATCCGCCAGGTATTATCTGATACATATTCCGATGTGGAGCCGTCGGTTGACTCTCGGACGCCCTCACTTGTTTTCGCTGAAGCCTTTATCGAGCAATCACGAGGCGCATGCTTGATTCCAGACGCGTCGAAGCTGCTGCTTAAGTCATCCGTGCAGTATTTTTCAGACTTCTTGCACCATATTCATCGCGGGAATCAGTATTTCAATGGGTTCAATTTTGAGAAACAGCGTCACCATTTTTTAG
>JAOZVT010000978.1 GCA_025869455.1 Prosthecobacter sp. | reverse complement strand
TTCTGGGAGTCGCTCTTGGCCTTTGATGTCATTGTGAAGGAGTTCAAGGAATTTACCCCCCGTGACCGTTGTTTGTTTGGCATGATCATCGCCAATGCACAGCTCAAGCGGGTGGCTTCTGCGCGTAAGCTTTGTGAACGGTATATCAATGAGTTTCCAGATGGGGCCGATTTAGGAACTGTTTCAGAAATGTACGGTATGTTGGCCTATGAAAACGGCAGCCTGCAAGATGCGGCGGACGCGTTCAATAAGGCGGAAGGTTTTCCAAAAGCTGATAAGGAGCGCCTGCGCTTTCTGCGAGGTAATGTGCTTTTTGAAATGCAGCGCTTCGATGATGCGCGTACGACGTTTGAACTTTTGCTCAGTGAGTTCCCTGAGTCGGCTTACAAGGATGATGCATTGTATCGAATTGCTCTGATTTACTTTTACCAAAACGATTCTGTTAATACGACGAAAGCGCTGAAGAACTACATGAAGGAAAATCCGAAAGGGCAGTACGTGGTGGATGCGCGCTACCGTTTGGCCTTCATTAAATTTCAGGCTCGTCAGGTGGATGAGGCGATGCAGGATCTGGAGGCCATCATCAAGGATGCTCCGAATGATCCTAACATCGGGCAGGTGCATAGTTTGTTAGGGGATGCGTATAACCAAAAAGGTGAATATGAGAAAGCATTGGAAAACTTTGCTCTGGGCGTGGATAAAGCCAAATCAGAAGACGTGCTTAGCTATGCTATGGATCAAGCGACTGATCTGTATGCCGGAACAGGTAAGTGGAAAGAGCTCGGAGACATGTGGCAAAAATACCTGAACACTCATAAAGACAATGAGGAACAGGAATTGAAGGCCGTGTTATGGATCTCCCGTGCGCGAGTGAAAGAAAATAAAGCGGATGAAGCCAAGCAGTTGTTGGCTAATGCGATCAAGCCAAAGATTGGCAATGCGGCCAATGAGCAAGTGGAGGGTTTGATTCAGCAACTCGTTAGTCTTACGGCTCCGAAGCGTCGTCGTGCGACAGCGGTGAAGGAGGGGGAACCGCCTGAACTGACGTATGAACAGATTGAAAAGCAGTTGGAGGAAATGATCACTCCTCCGGAAGCCGCAATGAACGGTACGGCGCAGATGCGGATTTTGTTTGCCAAGGCTTGGTTAGCCAAGGTGATGCGCGAACCTGCAAAGGCGGAGAAGCTTTTTGCCGTCATCATTGAGGTGGCAAAACCGGATGACCTGAGTCCGATGCTGTTGGCAACGGTGGGGGACAATGCCCGCAACAAAGGTGACTTTGATAAGGCGGCAGGCTGCTACAACCGTTTGAATGAATTTTTCAAGGACACTGAGTATGCTGATGGTGCTGCGGTGGGCTTGGCCGAGATTGCATATGCCAAGGGAGAGTATGATAAATCTTTGGAACTCTTCACCTCGGCGATTGAGGAGTATTCGGCGAGTTCACGGCTCTTGGATGCTACGTTGGGAAAAGCCAAGTCGCTCTTTCACCTGAAGAAGTATGACGATGCCAAGAAGCTCTATGAGCAGATTTTGAATACGAAGGAGTGGCGTGGAGAGGCCCATGCGACTGCACTCTTCATGCAGGGTGAGATTGAATATGCTAACCAAAAGTGGGGTGAAGCGATTCCTTTCTACCAGCGTGTCTTTATTGCGCATCAAAAATGGAAGTCGATCATGGCGCAATCCTATCTCCAATGCGCTCGGGCTTTTGTTAAGCTCAATCGTCCAGCAGATCCCACCGCAACGCCGCCAAGGAAGTATGCAGATCGTGAGGCGGCCAAGTTGCTGTTGATTGAAATGACCAAGCGACAGGATCTCAAGACATTGCCTGAGATGAAGCAGGCTGAGCAAGAACTCACGAAGCTGTAATCCTGCCGAATTCTTTTCCCTTTTTAGATATGCTACGTTATTCCCTATTTCTTCTGGTTTCGATGCTGCTTTCCAGTGCGGCGTTGGGGCAGGCTATTGTGCTCAAGGATGGTACCCGAGTTACCGAAAATGAGTTCACCATGGATGGTAATAATATCGTCCGGACGGTGAAGATTGGTGACAAGAGCGCGACGACGGTACTGCCTTGGCAGAACATCAGTTACCTGGACTGGCCAGAGCCTGTGGAGCTTCTTGAAGCTAAAAATTTGATGGCTCAGGCCAAGTCAGAAGAGGCGATTGCGATGCTGAAGAAGTCCTTGGATTTTTTCCAGAAGTTCGAAAAGGTGGAAGGTAACTGGTATCAACCTGTCTTCTTTGCTTATGTGGAGACTTTGAGTCAGGCGGGTAAATTTGAAGAAACGATCAAGCTGATTCCGCAACTGAGGGCTTTGTCACTGAGTCCAGAGCAGAAAATGACGCTCCGTATTATTCAGTTGGATATTGATAGGCAAACCTCGACGGAATACACCTCCATTCTGGCAGAGGCGAATAACATACTTTCAGACACGGTTGATTCCGGGGTTGGTGCCTCCATTTGGATGATCATTGCAGATATTCATGCCAAGAAGAAGGAGTGGGAAAAGGCGCTGATGGCTTATTTACGCATCCCTGTCTTTTATGGTACCCAGATGCAGCGTGTGCCAGATGCGGAATTGAAAGCTGGTCAAATGCTTGTCAAAATGAAACGTTATGCAGATGCACAAGCCATCTTCACACGGATCGCCGATTCCTACAAGGGTTCTGCCATCGCTGAAACGGCGGCTAAAGAAAAAGCCGCCATCAACGGTATGAAGAACGAACCTGAACAGGAAGACGCCCCATCCAAATAAAGGCCACCCAGCGAATAAAAAGCCCCCATTTTTTTAACGACTCTAACAATCCAACACCGCATCACATGCAAAACCGAACCAACCCCTCTATGATTAAATCCGTTCTCCGTGGTTTCGTCCGCATCAGCGCTTGTGCGCTACTTCTAGGAGGCAATCTTCTGATCGTTGCTCCGACTCAAGCCCAAGAGACCGCGCCGGCAGGGGAAACTGCCGCAGCGCCGGAACTCAAGACTCATACTCTCATGGATCGCTTTCATGAAGGTGGTTGGGTGATGTTCCCGATCACGGCTTGTTCGGTGGCTTTGATCTGGTTGACGGTTGATTTGTGGATGCGGTCTAGCATCAGCAAAATGGCACCGATGGGCCAAGTGGCTCAGGTTCAGGATCTCTTCCGTGCAGGTGACTACGTGGGAGCTTACCAATTTTGCAAAAACAACCCCTCTGCTTTTTCTGACATCTCACGTTCCGCCCTTAGCTTTGTTGGGGAAGGGGAAGATGCAGTTGAGGCGGCACTTTTCAGTGAGATTAATAAGGTGAATTCAGTGATTCAGACGCGCATTAACTACCTTTCTGTGATCGGTGTTTGTACGCCCATGATCGGTCTGACTGGTACGGTGACGGGGATGATGAGCGCCTTTGCCACCCTGGGTGCGAGCGGTGTGGGTGATCCCTCCAAGTTGTCTGGTGCTATTGGTGAGGTGCTTATCGCTACGGCTTCGGGTCTGTTCATCGCTGTGCCGGCTTTCATGTTCTTCTACTTCCTGCGCAATCGTCTGCAGGGGTCGATGCA
>JAOZVT010000977.1 GCA_025869455.1 Prosthecobacter sp. | reverse complement strand
AAGTGGCGTACCCCAGTTATTATCTGCCCCGCCACCATCCCACGTGACGGGCGCAGCCATACTGCCTGCGAGCAGGCACAATGAAAGCCCAAGAAAGCAGACAAACCGCCTTCCGAAATGGCTGATCGAATAGGAAAAGGGCTGGTGAGGACTCATGTAAGCGTCCACCAGTACACAGAACCAACCTATTTTCTTCTATTTTCCTACTCAAGAGCCTACAAATAAAGAATACTCTTTGAGTAGGCTAAAGAGGAGTCATCAGCATTCAAACCGTTATAAAACTAACTCCACCACAGCTTATTCATTCGCTGCCGAATTGCGGTTCTGAATGTATATGCTGCGAACGGAGAGATATGGATCAACGGCGTTTTTCCGCGACTCATCGTAGTAGTACAACTGATCTGGCAAAGCGCGGACCGTATCGACGACCCCTGGGATCCAGGCATAATCGTCAGCATCCCCTTTCAGGAAAAACCCCCAATGTACTGGATTGAGTGCATAATCTCCCACTAGACCTACCCCGTCTCGAACTGAGCTAGGCCCAAGTACTGGTAAGACGAGGTAAGGCCCATGACCAAGCCCCCATTTCGCCAAAGTTTGCCCAGTATCCTCACTGGGCACCGCCATCAGCGAAGGGATCTTGTCAGATTGTTTAATGAAGCCACCAAAGCCAGCAATGGTGTTCACACCAAACTTCTGGACTTCCAGTCCTGCTCTTTTGAATTTGCCCTGAAGTCCACAATTCACGAAACGGATAGGGAATTTCACATTGTCAAAAAAGTTATTCAATCCCGTCCGCACAGGTTGGGGGGCGACAAATTCATAACCTTTCGAAACAGGACGCAGGACAAAGTTATAAATGCCATCGTTGAGCACAAAAGTCGCTCGATTCAGCCCTTCTAGGGGGTCAGATACAACCGCTCTGGTGCCATAGTCATCCAGAGCATCCGTTGCATCAGCTTCCAAGGGCTGCACTGCAGTCTGATCAGCCACCGAAGCGACTGAGGGAGATGATTTAGGCGTAGCGCACTCCGTCAAAAAAGGAGCCAATGCCAGCAAGAGCAGGCGCGGGAAAGAGTAGCTTATTTTCATGACGTGTTAGCGGGAAACAGATTGTTCGAGTGAGGTGACCACTGCAGCAGCCCCTCCTTTTTTAAAGGTCGCATCCAACTGCGTGCGATAGTTCGCCACCATGCTGACGCCTTCGATCACCACATCCACAATGCGCCAGCCACCGCTGACCTGTTCCATGCGATAAGTGACACTATAACGACTGCCTTTATAGACCAGCGTCGTCGGTACATCCACACGACCACTCGCAGGGGAAACCGCAGACTGATAGTTGACAATGGCTCGCTCCCCTGGGGTGAACTTGCCGCTATAAGTACGGATAACCAACGTCGTAAATAACTCCGTGGCTTTGCTCTGCTGACTGGCTGAAAACTGACGCCAACCCACTCCCACAGCCCGGCGGGTCATGGTCTCAAAGCTGATGTGTTTTTGCAAAACTGGCCGCACTTGAGTGGCCAAGGCAGCGCGGGTGGAAACACTGTTAGAAACAGATAGCACCTCATTCACCGCTGACTCTAAACGCTGCTGCGCGTCTGATGTCGCGGAGGCGATGACTTGCCCGGCTAACAACGGGAATGTTAAGGCGAGGGCGAAAAGTGAACGTCGATTCATGGGGGTGGAGCTTTTTCTGTTTCTTCTGATACACTACCGAAGGCCATCTTTCCAATCAAGGACTCAAGATCTACAGATGATTCTGTCATCGTTATTCTCGCCCCAGGTTCCAGATAACTTTCATCTGCAACGGGAGAGAGTGCGACATATTTGTCACCGATCAGCCCTGTGGTTTTGATGGAGGCGATGGAATCCGTCGGCAAATGCAAACCGGACATCACCCGGAAAGTGACGATGGCTGTGTATTCGGTAGGCTCTACCCGGATGGACTCCACCTTCCCCACAGGTACGCCTGCCACAAGGACACTGCTGCCCGCATTGAGTCCGCTCACGCTCGTAAATCGTGCTTCCAAAGCGTAGGTATCTCCGCCGAGCAATGATCCACCGCCCAATTTCACCGTTAAATAGGTGACTGCGGCGAGTCCAAGGAGCACAAACGCTCCGACCAGGAATTCCAGCTTGGCTTGTTTCATGTGTCTTCTGATTGAATGGCTAATCCACTACGAATGGCGGCTAAAGAGGAGCTAAGAGCCGTCGTATTATCTCGGAAACTGGTCACCACGGGATCTATGGAAGCGGAAAACTCCGCCGGGGTTCCCTGGAAATGCATGCGCCCCTGATCCAGCAAGGCCACGCGATCACTCGCGATCAAGGCCTCCGGCACATCATGGGTCACGATGACGGCCGTAAAACCAAACTGCCGCTGATACTTGGCAATCATCAGGAACACCGCATTTCTGCGTAGCGGATCCAGCCCCGCTGTCGGCTCGTCAAAAAGCACTAATTCGGGTCGCGTGACAATGGCACGTGCCAAGGCTAGGCGCTTTTGCATGCCCCCAGATAGCTGGCTGGGATAACGATCCTGGTGCTGCTCCAGCTCCAGTTGACGCAGCGCCTCGATACTGCGTTCACGGATTTCCTTATCCCCAAGATCTGTCGTTTGCTCCAATGGCAAGGCCACATTTTCTAGAGCCGTTAAAGAATCAAAGAGCGCGTTGCTTTGAAACAAGAAGCTGCAACGGCGGCGAAACTCGGCCCGTGTCCTAGCATTCCCAGCATCCAAGGCCTGACCATCAAAACAAATGTGCCCTTCGTCAGGCTGCATGACATTGGCCAGACACTTTAGAAACACCGATTTCCCCGTGCCACTGCGCCCCATCACCGTCACCACACTGCCACGCGGCACATCTAGGTCTGCCCCGGCAAGCACCACATTGTCCCCAAAGCGCTTAGGCACGCCCTGAACTTGCAGCAGTAAATCTGGAGTGGAGGTGGCCATGCTCAGACAAGGAAGGAAGTGATCACATAATCCGCCGCCAAGACAGTGATGCTGGACTGAACCACAGCGCGCGTGGTGGAGGCACTCACTGCCCGAGCCCCGGTCGCGCCTTTGCAACGATGGGCGTTGAATCCATGGTAGGCGCAAAGGGCGATGGTCAGCAGACCAAAAGTGGCAGCTTTCAAAAAGCATTCCGTCACATCCTGCATTTCCACGGCCCGCTCCACGGAGGACCAATAAACGCCCGGCTCCAAACCCAGTAACCAGGTGCCAGAGAGACTGCCGCCAAACAAACCAATGGTCACAAACAAAGCTGTCTGCATGGGATACACCACCAAAGCTGCGAGCACACGAGGCGTCACCAAGTAGCCTACGCTATTCACACCCATGGTATCCAGTGCGGCGACCTGCTCCGTATTCCGCTGAATGCCAAGCTCTGCCGCTAGAGCAGAACCTGCCTGCCCAACCAGCATCAAAGCCGCGAGCACGGGGCCAAGTTCACGTACCAAGCTCAAGGAAACCAAAGCTCCAAGTAAGCTCTCCGAACCAAAACGATTCAGCACATAGTACCCCTGCAAGCCGAGGACCAAGC
>JAOZVT010000976.1 GCA_025869455.1 Prosthecobacter sp. | reverse complement strand
AAGAACCTCATTGACTCCGAAATCATGATCGGCCACCTCCAGCAGGCAGGCATGACCATGACTCCGGAGGCAGATTTGGCTGATGTGCTCATCATCAACACCTGCTCTTTCATTGATATGGCCAAGAAGGAAAGCGTGGGTGCCGTGCACGAAGCCGTGGATGCCCGTGAGGAAGCGCCACAGCGCAAAAAGCAGAAGATCATCGTGGCAGGTTGTCTGTCCCAGCGTTTTGCCCAGGAACTGCCGGGCCTGATGCCGGAAGTGGATGCCTTTATTGGCCTGGACCAGATCACCCAGGTCGCCCCGATCATCCAGCGGCTGATGGGTAGCGAGGAAGGCCAGGAAAACTTGGTCACCCGTCAGCCCAAGTACATCCCGGATTACGACACGCCACGCTTCCGCCTCACGCCGAAGCACTTTGCCTACATCAAAATTGCGGAAGGCTGCAACCACACCTGCTCCTTTTGCATCATCCCGCGCATCCGTGGCCGCCATCGCAGCCGCACCCAGGAAAGCGTGGTCAAGGAGGCCCGCCAGCTGATCGAAAGCGGCGTCAAAGAAATCAATCTCATCTCCCAAGACACCACGTACTTTGGCATGGATCTTTGGGAGGGCGAACGGCCTAAACCGCGCAGCGAGGTGGACTCCACCAAAGGTGATTCCCTCTCGACCCTCATCCGCGAGATCAATGCCATCCCCGGTGACTTCTGGATCCGCCTGCTTTACACCCACCCAGCGCATTGGAGTGATGACCTCATCCAAGCCATTGCGGAGAGTCCGAAAGTGGCCCGCTACATCGACATGCCGCTGCAGCACATCAGTGACAACATGCTCTCCCTGATGAAGCGTGAAACGGATGGTGCCTACATCCGTGATTTGATCAAACGCATCCGCGCGGGCATTCCAGGGATCGCCATTCGCACGACTTTCATTGTGGGTTTCCCAGGTGAAACCGAAGCTGATTTCAACGAACTGGTCCAGTTCATCGAAGACGAAAAATTCGAGCGTGCAGGTGTCTTCAATTACTCGCGTGAAGAAGATACCCGTGCCGCTAAGATGGAAGGCCAGATCCATCACATGACCCGCAAGGCCCGCTGGAATGAAGCCATGCGCGCCATTCAGCGTACCGTGGAAAACGTCAATCGCCAGCAGGTGGGCAAGACCCTCCGGGTGCTCATTGAAGAACCCGGTGTGGGCCGCAGTGAAATGGACGCTCCAGACATTGATACCACCGTCTTTGTGGACAAAAAACTTCCCGTCGGCAGCTTTGCCGATGTGACCATCAAAGACTGGCGCGGTTACGATCTGGTCGCGGGTTGATCAAAGTAGCACCGTTGCGCCTGCAACGGTTGTTCTTGTGTGTGGATGGCCCTTGCAGCTTTCGCAGCGGAGGTGTGGGAGGGACGTGCGGAGTTGGTGGTGTGGCGAGGCGTGCCCTGAGTCAGTTGGAGGCCCAACTGACCTACTTGTAGCACCGTTGCGCCTGCAACGGTCGTTCTGGCGGGTGGATGCCCCTTGCACGCTTCCGCTGCGGAGGTGTGGCAGGGACGTGCGGAATGGGTTGTGGAGCGGGACGTGCCCTGAGTCAGTTGGAGCCCAACTGACCTACTTGTAGCACCGTTGCGCCTGCAACGGTTGTTATAACGGGTGGATGGCCTTTGCAGCATTCGCTGTGGCGGAGCGGGAGGGACGTGCGGAGTTGGTTTTGTGGGGCGGGACGTACTCTGAGTCAGTTGGGGCCCAACTGACCTACGGGTGGCAAAAATCCACGTTCTTGGCAAAAACAGCACTCCTGGAATCAAATCTGCTCAGGGATCGATTTGGCATCTAACCAACCGTCCGATCCCACTCCCATGAAGCCATTCTTGATCCTCTCCGTTCTGTCTTTGTTAACGCTGACTGTCTCTGGGGCTGATGCGCCCTCGCTTCATTTGAAGCCGAAAGACATTGAGCGCCTTGAACTCCGCCTAGCGCCAGATTCCAAACCGCAGGTGCGTGTTTACATTTTGGGCAGCAAACTGGGGGAAACTCAGGAGGTGGTGCAAAATAACCTGGGCACGCCGATCTACATTTACATGAATGATACCCTGGTGGTTAAACCGACGCTGAAGGAACCTCTGCAAGCCAAGATTCATTACCTCACGCTGACTTTTGCCGACTTTGATTCCGCCGCCCAAGTGGCCCGTGGATTCGTGCCAACGAATTGAGAAATCAATGTCACTCAACTGACCTTGACCGCCGACTTGGATTCTTTCATGGGTTGCCCACTGCCTGCAGTCGGCAACCCTTGTTTTATCAGGGCAAACCCATCGTCGAGATGGAGTGATTCAATATCAGCACGGCATGGAAACGCCTCCTCCTTTACCTCAAATCGCACGAGTTCGGCCCATCCGGCGGATGGTGTTTAAGAAGTCACTCAAACTGAGATTCGGGGATGTCAGTTTCGACTACGGGTTGATCGAGGCGTCTCATGAGATGGCGGAAACCTGGATCAATGAGAATCCAGGCATCGAAATCGTGCAGATCCAGACTTTCCATTCCTCTATCCATGGCATCACGGTTGTCTGGTATCGGTGAGTCTTTGCAGGCGTGATTTTCCACGCAGGTGGACCGAGTTTGCCTTCTTGGTTGCTCTCAAGGTGATCTGGTTGCATGTATCGGGTTCCACTTTCCCGCTCATGCCTACTCTCTCTATCCAACCCCGCGCACGCATTTTTCACGGTCATGTTTGGGTCTATGCCACGGAGATCAAAGGCCGTTTTGGCGAACCGAAGCCAGGGGATGTGGTGCAACTCCAGGATGCCCGCGGTAAGCCAATGGGCAGCGCTATTTACAATCCGCAATCGCAGATCAGCGCACGGTTGTTTTCCTACCGCCGCCAGGACTTGGATCTAGATTTCTTTGTGCGTCGCATTGAGCGGGCGCTGAAGGTGAGAACGGATGCAGGCGTGGATACAAGCCTCTGCCGAGTGGTGTGGAGTGAATCCAATGGTCTGCCAGGGGTGGTCGTGGACCGCTATGGTGACTACCTGGTTTTGCAGACGCTAACCCTGGCCATGGCGATGCGGCAGGATTTGATCATCCAGGCTCTGGTGCAGATTTTCGCGCCGAAAGGAATCGTGGAACGCAATGAAGGCGGCGTGCGCAAAGCCGAAGGGCTGGAGCAGATCAAAGGGCTGGTTTATGGCGAATTGCCGGAGCCTTTTGTGGTGCGTTACCAGGGTAGTGCTTTTCACGTGGATCTGGTGGAAGGCCAAAAGACAGGCCTGTATTTGGATCAGTTGGATAACTATCAGCACACCGCCAAATTGGCCAAAGGTCGTCGTGTGTTGGATTGCTTCAGCAACCAGGGTGGTTTTGCCCAGGCTTGTGCGCTGGCAGGTGCCGCAGAGGTGACCGCTGTGGACATCAGCGAAAGCGCGACCGCTTTGGCCCAAAAGAATGGCGAGATTGCTGGGGCGAACATCAAGTTCATTGCCGCCAACTGCTTTGATTTCCTCAAGGCTCAGGAAAGTAGCGGTGCCAACTATGACTTGATCATCCTGGACCCGCCTTC
>JAOZVT010000975.1 GCA_025869455.1 Prosthecobacter sp. | reverse complement strand
GCCTCCATATAAAAACCACACTGAGAGCAGGCTTGATCATGCTCCAAGGCAGGATGACGACAGGCTGGGCAGCGCATGATGGTCTAGGAACAACGAAAACCCTAACTCGACTCTGACATCTAGCATCCCAAGTGCCCGAAGACACCAAGGTTAGGCAGCTTCACCTGCGGCTAAGACATACGGATCTTCGTGCAAGACAGCTTTCTTAGAGCCACTGAGGAGCTTGATCCACTCAACCAAACAGCCCAAGAAGATCAAAGCCACTGCCGCCAAGAAGAACCCAGTCACCCAGGCATCCACCAGACCATTGAACCGGAAGTGCCCCCAGTCAGAAAGTTCCTTGGCCGTTCCACCCGCAGCGATCTTGCCAGCATAGAGATTCGCTTGAGCAATGAAGCCCATGCTTGGATTTGGATCGAACAGCTTGATGTAGCCTGCTGAGAACGTAGCCACCAGCAGCAGTGCCAAGGGAGCCAAAGTCACCGCCATGTAGCGCGCTTTCCCCATCTTGATCAGGATGGTCGTGCCTAGACAGAAGGCAATCACCGCCAAGAGCTGATTGGCAATGCCAAACAGAGGCCACAGGGTATTGATGCCCCCCAGTGGGTCCACCACCCCTTGATAGAGGAAGTAACCCCAGCCTGCCACCAAAAGAACACTGGCAAAGACATTGGAAAGTAAGTTCTTGGTATTACCCAAAGGTTTCCACAAATTGCCCATGAAATCTTGGAGAATAAATCGGCCCACACGCGTCCCGGCATCAATGGTCGTCAAAATAAACAGTGCCTCAAACATGATGGCAAAGTGGTACCAAAAGGCCATCCACTGGGCCCCGAAAGCACGGGCAAACATATGAGCCATCCCCACCGCAAAGGTCGGTGCGCCACCAGAGCGGCCAAACATGGTCTTTTCACCGATCTCTGCCGCCAGTTTATCCATACCTGCCACCGTCACTGGAAATGCGCCATTATCCAGAGCACTGATCGCTGTGACCACCTGCTCAGGATTCATCGTCTTATTGATGCCTGCGTTGATGGCAAAGTATTCACCAGGCTGCAAGGCACAGGCAGCGACCAGCGCCATCAGTGCCACCAGCATTTCAGTCACCATAGCTCCGTAGGCAATGCTGCGGATGGAATCTTCACGATCCAGTAATTTCGGTGTCGTACCGCTGGAGATCAGAGCGTGAAATCCAGAGATGGCTCCACAAGCAATGGTGATAAAAATAAAGGGAAACACAGCCCCTAGAAAAACAGGCCCAGTGCCGTCCACAAACTTCGTCAACTTCGGCATGTGCAACTCTGGCGCGACAAAAATAATCGCCACCGCCAACACTGCCACAGTGCCGATCTTCATGAAGGTACTTAGGTAATCACGAGGAGCCAAAAGCATCCAGACAGGCAGTACTGAGGCTGAAAAACCATAGATCATGATAGCCCAGGCCAGCCATTCGCCTTTGAAGTCAAAGGCATGTTCCAGGCCCCAATCTTTCAGGTGGCTACCAGCCCACACACTGACGAGCAAACCCACGATGCCAAAGATGGTCACGTCTCTCACGCTGACTTTGAAGATCGTGTGTCCCACCCCCATGATGAAGGCCAGAGGAATGGTCATCGTGATGGTAAATAAACCCCACGGACTCTCGGCCAATGCTTTCACCACGACCAATCCCAAAACAGCCAGCAAGATAGTCATGATCGCCAAAACTGAGATCATCGCAACAAAACCCACCAGAGGGTTCACTTCTTCCTTGAGCATCTGACCGACAGATTTGCCGCCACGGCGGATGGAAGCAAACATCACCACAGCATCATGCACCCCACCACCGAGCGTGGCACCGATCAAAATCCAAAGCATGCCAGGGAGATAACCAAACTGGGCAGCCAAAACAGGCCCCACAAGAGGCCCAGGACCCGCAATCGCCGCGAAGTGATGCCCAAAGACCACCCACTTATTTGTCGGTACAAAGTCCTTCCCGTCATTCTTGGTATGAGCAGGCGTTGCACGTTCCTTATCCAGAACTAACACCTTGGTAATCAACCATTTGCTATAAAACCGATAGGCCACAGCAAAGGAGCACACACCCGCTACCACGAGCCATAACGCATTAATCGTTTCACCTTTGTGAAACGCAGAAAATGCCACCGACCCTGCGCCCAGCGCAGAGATGGCGACCCAGAGGAGAAAACGTAAAGCTTTGGGCATAGAAGGGATGAACGTAGAGAGGCTGAAGGAAATGGGCAAGAGAGAAGGCACGATAGCCTTCACTGTGGACAGCAAATTTTGACCCTATACAAAAAGGGCGAATCCGACAGACCTTTCACTTAAACCGTCCGCTTCACCACCACCTGCTGCTGCCGGGTCTTCAAAATACTGTCGCTAGGCAGAACCCCCGTGAAGCTGCTCAGAGGGTAAACGATGCTGCGGCGGCCAATGAGCGAACCGGGATTGATGACGCTGTTGCAACCGATTTCTGCATAGTCGCCAATGATCGCGCCGAACTTTCGCAGGCCCGTCGGAATCGCTTTTTTGACATCGGCGACGGTCACCTCACTCCGATCTAACCGCACATTGGAAAGAACCACCCCCGCCCCCAAATGCGCTTTGTACCCGAGAATCGAATCCCCCACATAATTGTAATGCGGCACTTCGCAGTGATCAAAAAGGATGCAGTTCTTAAACTCACAGGAGTTGCCCAAAACACAGGCATTTCCCACAATGACGTTTTCCCGGATGTAACAGCCCGCACGGATCATGCAATTCTTGCCAATCCAGGCAGGCCCTTTGATGACGGCTCCAGGTTCGATGATTGTGCCTTCATCAATGAACACATCCTCACCAATGAAGGCACCCTGAGGGATGGCACAACGCAGTTCCCGCTGAAGTCGAAAATCCAGATAGGACTCAATCTTTTTCAAGGCAGCCCAAGCCGGATCAACAGATGTGAAGAGAATGCCATGCTGCGTATGGCTGAGATCAAGATATTCGGCGGGAAAATGCATAAAAGCAGAATGGCTCAGTCAGGGTGCTGAAATTCAGAACGGGTGCATATAGCTACCTAAGCCTGAAGGCTGAGCACCAACGCAGCCCCCAACCCACCCCACATGCTAACTAAACAGTCAGCACTTCTTTTTCCTTCGAGGCCATGTGCTGGTCTAATTCACCGATCTTTTTATCCGTCATCGCCTGCACTTCTTTCTCCAGGCGATGCAGATCATCCTCTGTGATGATGCTCTCTTTTTCGCCTTTTTTCAGTTCTTCGATCGCGTCGCGACGGGCCGAGCGCACACGCACCTTTGCCTCCTCGCCCATTTGTTTGACCAGCTTCACCATCTGCTCACGACGCTCCTGGGAAAGAGCGGGAATCGGCAGACGAATGACTTTCCCTTCGATGCTGCCATTCAGCCCCAGGCGCGACTCGCGGATCGCACGGTCGATGTCATGCAGGGTGGAGGAATCAAAAGGCTCGATTCGGATCAAACGCGCATCTGGCGTGGTGATCATGGCCAGCTGTTTCAGCTTCATGTGGGAACCGTAACTGTGCACGTGGACATCCAGCC
>JAOZVT010000974.1 GCA_025869455.1 Prosthecobacter sp. | reverse complement strand
CAGGGTTTAAGGATGCGCTGGTGATCAAGCAGCAGCCGGACAATGCGACGTGGGATGCGGGGGATATTAACTACAATGTCATGCGCTGGACATCCTCGCCCAATCCGCCATTCGGGGGTTACGGACCTAGCTTTGTGAACCCGCGCACGGGGCAGATTTTGGGGGCGGATATCATGCTGGAGTTTAGCTTTCTGACGAATCGCCAGCGCAGTCAGCGGATCTTTGAGGAGTTAGGTCTGGCCTCGCCTGAAGAGGAGGTGTCTGAGCCGTCTCAAAAGCTGGACCCAGCGCTGTGTCAGAGTGCTTTGTACACTCAGCAGGGGCTGCTCTTTGGGGGGACGGCGCTGCGTCTTTCTGCTGCGCCTGAGGCGGATATGAAGGAACTGACGCGGCAGGCTATTTTTCAGCTTATCCTGCATGAGCTGGGTCACACGCTGGGACTGACGCATAATTTCCGGGCGAGCCAGATGTATGATCCGGTAACGATCCATCAAAAGGAGGTGACGGAGAAGACGGCGCTGACGGGGTCGGTCATGGATTACATGCCGGCAAACATTGCGCCGATCGGCATTCCGCAGGGTGAGTATTACATCACCAAGCCGGGCCTGTATGATCACTGGGCGATCGAGTATGGCTACAGTGAGGCGCTGGAAGATCCGGTGGCGGAGCTGGCCAGGCTGAAGAAGATCGCGGCGCGTTCCAATCAGCCGGAGCTGGCCTATGCAAATGATGCGGATGATATGCGCAAGGTGGGCAAGGGGATCGATCCCCGGGCAATGATTTTTGACATGAGTTCTGATCCGGTGACCTATGGCATCCAGCGTTGTGAACTGGTGAAGACGAAGGTGAAGGAACTGCTGAGCAAGGAGCCGCGCACGGATGAGAGCTGGCACAGCCTGACACGTGCGTACCTGACACTGACAAGTGAGGCGGCGAATGCGCTGGTGGCGATGTCACGCTATGTGGGTGGGGTGTATGTGGAGCGTGCCTTTGTGGGGCAGGCCCCGCAGTCGCAGCCGTACACGCCGGTGGATAAAGCACGGCAGGAGGCGGCACTCCTGGCGCTGAAGACGTACGCCTTTGCTCCAGAGGCATGGGTGGTGCCTGTGGATCTGGCGGCACATTTGCAGCAACAGCGGCGTGGTTTTGACTTCAGTAAGGAGGATGAGGCACCGAAGCTGCATGATCGGCTGACTCAGCTTCAGCAATCTTTGTTAGACCAACTGATGCATGCGGATACGCAGAAACGCATCTTAGACAGTGCGCTGTATGGCAATGAAGTGCCGCTGACGCAGGTGATGGGCAGTCTGACTGAGGCTATTTATACGGGAGATCCCGCCACGGGGCCGGATAGTCTGCGGCAGGATTTGCAGAGTGAGTATCTGGAGCGCCTGCTGAGGATGGTGAATAACAGCAGCTACCTGCCTGCGGCCCAGGCGGTGGCGTATGGGGAGATCGAGTCCATCCGCGTGAAGCTGACGCAGGCTCCCTTTTTAGCGACTCCTGCGCATGCGGCGTTTTTGAGGTATAAGATCAAGCGTGGGCTGGATGAGTAGGGGGCAGTGAGCGGTGTTCAGTGTTCAGTAATTGGTTGAGTATATTTTGTTAGGCTTGGGACTGAGAGGCACAAGAAATAGCTGATCCATCGCATTATGTGCGCAGACTATTTGGCTGTATTAGCAAAGCGCTATTTTACTTGGTAATTTAGCCAATTACTTTGGTGCTACTATGAAGACCATCCAAATCTATGATCCACCCATGTGCTGCTCCACGGGTATCTGCGGCACCGATATTGATCCTGACCTTGTGAACTTCGCTGCGATGCTCTCACAGCTTGGAACACACGGCATCAAGGTCGAGCGATTCAATCTTGGGCAGCAGCCCATGGCGTTCGTGGAGAATCCCGTCGTCAAAGCCATGCTAGACAAAGAGGGAACTGAGGTGCTGCCTCTGATCTTTTGGGATGGCCAGGTTCATCTCAAGGGCCGCTATCCCACGAAGGAAGAACGTCCAGAATGGTTCCGTGTGGCCCTTGGCAAAGAGGAGGTCGCCTCGTGAAACTGCCCCTCTATCAACCTGAGGCTAGCAATACGACCCGCTTTCTCTTTTTTACAGGAAAAGGTGGCGTCGGCAAGACCTCCCTCTCTTGTGCCACGGCATTAAAACTCGCCGAAGCGGGCAAGCATGTGCTGCTGGTGAGCACCGACCCTGCATCGAACCTGGACGAGGTGCTGGAGACGAAACTCACGAATGAACCGACACCCATCAAAGGTGCGCCAGGTCTGGATGCGATGAACATCAACCCGGTCGAAGCCGCTGCCGCCTATCGCGAGCGTCTCATCGGCCCCATGCGTGGCCTGCTGCCAGAGGCCGCACTGCGTAGCATGGAAGAACAGCTTTCGGGTTCATGCACCGTAGAAATCGCAGCCTTTGATGAGTTCTCGGGGCTCATTGGAAATCCTGATGCCGCGAAGGAGTATGATCATGTGATCTTCGACACCGCACCTACTGGTCATACCCTACGCTTGATGAGTCTTGCCAAGGCGTGGGATCAGTTTCTCGACAAAAACACCAGCGGCACGTCCTGTCTCGGACCACTCGCGGGGTTGGAAAAGCAGCGTGTGATTTATGAGGCCACCGTCAATACGCTGGCTGAGGCCTCCGCGACGACACTCGTCCTTGTGAGTCGCCCGCAAGGCGCGGCGCTGCGTGAGGCCGAGCGCACCTCCAACGAGCTCCGCGCCATCGGCGTGGGCAACCAATGTCTGGTTATCAACGGTGCTTTTGAAACCCAGTGTCTGGAAGATAAAACCGCGCAGGCCATGCAGCAGCGTGGACTATCCGCATTGGCCGCATCGAATGACTTCATTCATTCGATGCCCAGTTTTATCGTGCCGCTTCGCCCCATCAATATTCTTGGCATCAACGGTCTGCGTTTACTGCTGAATGCTGATGGGCAGGGCAAGTGCGTGAAGACGGATGAGAGCGACTGGATACCTCCCGAAATGGAAAGTCTGGAGAACCTCGTCGCCAGCATTGAGAAGCAAGGCAACGGCGTCATCATGACCATGGGCAAAGGCGGCGTTGGAAAGACCACGGTCGCTGCCGCTATCGCCGTCACGCTCGCACGTCGTGGACATTCCGTACATCTCAGCACCACGGATCCTGCCGCCCATGTCGCGCAGACACTTCATGGCAAGGTGGAAGGTCTTACGCTCAGCAAGATCGATCCCGCTGCGGAGACTGTTGCCTATCAAGATGAAATCATGCAGGCCCAAGGTGCCACGATGGATGAGGCTGGACGTGCCTTGCTCGAAGAAGACTTGCGCTCGCCCTGCACCGAGGAGATTGCCGTCTTCCGTGCGTTTGCGCGGGAAGTCGGCCAAGGAACGAATCGCTTCGTTGTGCTCGATACGGCACCCACGGGACACACGTTATTGTTGCTGGATGCCAGCGAGGCCTATCAACGTGAACTCGAACGTCAGGCCCGCAGCACCCAACCTGAGGAAGTATTGAGGCTTCTGGAGCGGCTTCGTGATCCTGCCTTCACCCGCATTTTACTGGTCACCCTGCCCGAG
>JAOZVT010000973.1 GCA_025869455.1 Prosthecobacter sp. | reverse complement strand
ACCCAAGCACAGGTTAAAGGAGCACATGATGCCGAAATGGTGATTGTGAAGGATCATGCTTACATCGTCGCTGAGGCCAATGATGTGAAGGCGGGTGAAAGTGCGGATTGGCCTTTTGTTTACGTGACTCTTTCGGTGGTGAATGTGAAGACACTCACTCTGGAAAAGTCAGAGATTTTTGCCAAATCCGAACAGGTCTTTGCGAATGTGAAACTCCCTGTTGGGGCATGTTTTGTGCCACGGATCATTCAGAAAGATGAGCGGACACTTCGCTGTTACTTTGCAAGTGAATCTCCGAAAGAACGGCAGGCCCAGACTTGGTTTTTAGATTATGATCTGGAGAAAGCTGCGTTTGATAATCATCTATTCAAAGCGCAGATCAAAACGGCAGCTGGTACGTTTGACATGCAGCCTCAGTTCTTCTATGCGGATGCAGCGGCGCAAGGGTTTGCGCGAGCCGAGGTGGACTTTGGGTTGTACTTGTTTGATTCGTTCAAGGTCTTTGATGGCCGTACGTATGTGGCCTTGAACAATTATCCTGGTGGTCAAAATGCCTTGGCTGTGGCGAATGAAGCGCTCGATACGTTTGAGGTGCTAGGCCATTACAATGAGCCTGGGGATATGAAATTGACGGAGTCGTCAGTGAATCGACTGCCTGATGGCACATGGATGGCTATTTGTAGGCAAGAAGGGGGTAACCGAAATTATACTTTCAGTACCAGTAAAGATGGTCGTGTTTGGACGAAAAATGGGTTCAAAGAATGGGTGCCCAATGGCACGAGTTCCAAACCGACGTTTGATCAGCTTAAGGGGCTGTACTATTTAGGCTGGCAGGAAGCGACTCAGATCAATGGGGTGAGTCGTTCGGTCTTTAATCTCGACGTTTCAAAGGATGGCGTGCATTGGGAAAGAAAATTCCGTTTTGAAACAGAGAAATCTTTTCAGTATCCAGCTTTTCGTGAATATGAAGGGCACCTCTATCTGGCAGTGACCCAGGGGGATGTGGATGAGAGCCGGAAGGAGCGGATCATGTTCGGCGTCTTGGAATAACCAATTATAAATTACATCGATGGCTTTTTCAGAATCTCTACAAACGGAACTTTATCGCAAGGGCGTGATTGCCGTCTTGATGTTAGACAGCGTGGAAGACGCGGTTCCTATGGCGCAGGCTTTGTTGGCTGGGGGCGTCTCGAGTATGGAGCTGACTTTACGGACCCCAGTGGCGATGGAGGCGCTGCGCCGCCTTCGTGCGGAGGTGCCTGACATGATGATCGGAGTTGGCACCATCTTGACGCCTCAGCAGGTGGCTGAGGTGAAGGATGCTGGAGCCGCTTTCGGCGTGGCTCCAGGCATGAATCCGCGTGTTGTCGCTGAGGCACAACGTCTGGGTCTGCCTTTTGCGCCGGGGGTTTGTACACCGACGGACATTGAGCTGGCTCTTGAGAAGGGATGCAAACTGATGAAGTTTTTTCCATCCGAGCCGTCAGGAGGCTTGGCCTACCTGCGGGCTATTTCGGCTCCATTTGCCCATCTTGGCGTGAAATACATTCCGTTAGGTGGGGTGGGGGCTGCAAATGCTGAGCTGTATCTTAATGAACCGGTAGTTCAGGCGTTGGGCGGTTCTTGGTTGGCTCCGCGCGAGTTGATTCAAAAAGGGGATTGGCAAAGGATCACTCAAAATGCCCTGGAGGTGATGGCCATGGTTAATCGTCTGCGTGGAGATGTGTTATGAGTCGGATCGTCACCTTTGGTGAAATTATGGGACGCTTGGCTGCGCCTGGGCATCTGCGATTTCAACAAGCCATGCCCGGCTCACTGGATGTCACCTTTGCTGGAGCTGAGGCTAGTGTGGCGATGTCGATTGCGCACCTGGGTGGCGAGGCTGCTTTTGTGACCGCATTGCCAGACCACGCGATCGCAGATGCTTGCGTGGCTACCCTGCGGGGGCTTGGCGTGGATGTACGTTCCATCGTGCGAACCTCAGAGGGGCGGCTAGGTTTGTATTTCCTTGAGACAGGAGCTAACCAACGGGCTGGGCAGGTGATCTATGATCGGGCCGGATCTTCGATCGCCATCACACCACCAGAGGCCTATGATTGGCCTGCGATTTTGGCGGGAGCAGAATGGTTGTTGGTGTCCGGTATCACGCCTGCCATTTCTAGGAATGCGGCAGAGGTTACCCGGCAAGCCATGCAGACGGCATCTCAACTTGGGGTGAAAATTGCCTGCGATATGAATTATCGGAGCAAGCTGTGGCAATGGGAGCCTAATCTGGAGCCGCGTGAATTAGCGACACGCACCATGCTTGAGCTGATGCCATTTGTGGATTTGTTCATCGGAGGCCGTGAGGATGCAGTGCATATGCTTGGATTGGCGGCTTATGTGGGGAATCCTGAGGACTTGGCCAGACAGGTTGTGCGGCAGTTTCCAAATGTCCAGAGAGTGGCGATGACTTTACGTGAAGGCATTTCGGCTACGCATAACTTTTGGGGAGGACTGCTCTATGACGCTAACCTGGAACAGACTTTCAAAGCACCTTGGCAAGACGGGCAGTATCAACCTTACGCCATCACAGACATCGTGGACCGTCTGGGTGGGGGAGATGCTTTTACTGCTGGGTTGCTCTTTGCTCTGACGAGTGAGGATTTAAAAGCTCCAGAAATTGCGGTGTCGTTTGCTGCAGCGTCCTCATGCTTGGCGCATTCGATCCAGGGAGACTTTAACTATACGACTCGTGAGGAAGTGGAGTCTTTAATGACTGGGGCGTCTTCTGCCAGGGTGAAGCGCTGACACCTTTCGGGAAAATTCAACGGATCTACTTCCGACGAAATCTTACGACGTAGTTCTCCTTTAGGAGATCCGTGACCTCACTGATCTTTTCGAAACCTGCAGCGGTAAATTCGGATTCAAAGACTTCCTGTCCGGCACGCACGTGGCCAATGACGAAGTCGCTGCTTTGACCTTGAATGCGTTTGAAATCAATCAGGACGACTTCGCCTCCTGGTTTCAGTGCTTGGTGGAGGGAGGCGAGGCTGGCCTGAGGGAACTCGAAGTGATGATAAACATCGCAGATGAAGGCGAGGTCAATGGAGGCCGCAGGCAGCTCGGTGCTGCGTTCTGTGCAGAGGATCGGTACCACGTTTTCGGCCTTAGCCTGCTGTGTTCGGGCGCGAATATGATCCAGGAAGTTTTTAGCGATTTCGACGGCATAGACCTTGCCTGTTTCACCAACGGCCTGGGCGAATGGGAGGGTGAATAGTCCGGTGCCCGCGCCAATATCGGCCATCTTCATCCCAGGTTTCAAACCGACGGCTGCGACAATTTGAGCGCGCTGGTGGTAGATTTCGCGGCTTTCTGTTTCAAACTTCTGTGTCCATTCTTCAACCTTGAGCTTGGGGTCGAGGAATTTGTCATTGATGCCTGGTTTGACACTTTGATCTTGCGCCTGGAGTGCGGTGGCTAGAAAAAGGGTCGTGAGGATGCGGGCAATCATTTTCGTGGAGGGAAGGGCTAGGGTGTGTTTTAAAAATGGGGAGGGAGGCGTTGACTCTGGCAGAGGGTCAGGGCAAGACGCGAGCGCCGTGC